>NZ_DIJR01000003.1:0-66835 GCF_002421245.1 Sphingobacterium sp. UBA5639 | reverse complement strand
CATTGACCTCCGTTATAGACAAAAATGGCAGAATCAAGCAGAATCCAAATTCCGGATGTAAATTCTTCACTGTCCGAGGCTTCTGAAAAGGCAGATGTATTGCCTTCAGGGGCTGAGTGGTTGAGGTGGGAGCCGCATATTCACGGGCCAGGCACGGTATTAAACGATCAGTTTAAAGGTTCTAACGCCTTTAATCAATACTTAACAGACCTTGAGAATTTAAACCCGACCGTACGAGCTATCGGAATAACTGATTATTACAGTACAGAAGTGTATCAGCTAGTTGTAGAAGCCAAGCAAGCCGGTCGTCTACCGAATTGTGATCTGATCTTTCCCAATGTGGAGATGCGATTGGACACTGCAACCCTTAGTGGATCGTTTGTAAACCTTCACCTTTTAGTTTGTCCGGATGAGGCTGATCATTTGGAGGAATTAAGTCGGTTTCTGTCCTTACTAACTTTTTATGCCCACGGGGAAAATTATCATTGTACAAAAAATGATCTAATTAAATTAGGTAAAAAGACTGACCCAACTATAGTTGATGACAGGAAAGCTTTAGAAATTGGTTCAGTACAATTTAAGGTTTCCACACGCGAGTTACAGGCTGAGTACAATCGAAGTAACTGGGCTAAAAGGAATATAATCATAGCAGTTGCTGGTGGATCCGATGGGTCTGGTGGCGTGCGTGCGCCAGCAGATAAAACACTTCGTGAGGAATTAGAGACATTAGCTGACGTTATCTTTGCAAGCGCCCCGGCTCAACGGGAGTTTTGGCTTGGTAAAAGAGCTCTTAAACCTGATGAGATTGTAGCTAGATATAGGTGTTTAAAACCTTGCATGCACGGGTCGGATGCTCACAAGCCAGAAGATGTTGGAGCACCTACAGGTGACAGATATACTTGGATTAAAGGAGTTGCGCAGTTTGACAGTTTAAGGCAGGCATGCATTGAACCTGAAGGCAGAGCGTTTATTGGTGCTAACCCTCCTTTGGGAGCTAACCCATCCAAAGTAATTAAAAATGTTCAAATTAATGATACGGCTTGGTGTCAAACTCCTTCGATAAATATAAATGCTGGACTTGTCGCAATAATAGGAGCAAGAGGATCTGGCAAAACTGCTTTAGCTGAAATTATTGCTGCTGGATGTGATGCAATTCCTGATAGCGATGTTGGCGGTGAAAAGAGCAGATCCTTCCTTGATCGTGCCAAATCGGAACTATACGATGCAACAGTCTCCATAACTTGGGGAGCCGACCAAGGTAGTGAGGTTCGCTCCCTTTTCCATCAAAACAATATGCCCGATAAATATTCCATGGCAAGATATCTTTCTCAACAATTTGTGGATGATCTTTGCTCTTCAGATGGTGTCACAGATAAATTATTGAAAGAGCTAGAAAGGATAATTTTTAGTTCTCATGACGTTAATCAACGTGAAGGTACTAATGATTTCGACGAGTTATTACAACTGCGAGCTTCGCGCCCAAGATACACAAGAAATAGCGAAGAGATATCACTGCAAGAATTATGCGATAGAATCGGACAAGAATTTGAAAAGATAAAACTAATTAATGAGACAAAAAGCCATATCACAGCAAAAGAGCTTACTATTAACCAAAATATTGCTGATCGAAGCAAACTTATCACGGTTCCCGGTAGCGAGCAAAGAGTTCAAAGGCTAAGTGATCTTGCTGCAGCAGCCGACACTGTTCGCAATAATGTCCGGTATTTTTCCCAACGTGAACAGGCTTTGCTTGGAGTCCACGACGATGTCAAAAACATTCGACTGAATATAGCTCCAGAGGATTTACGGGGTATGCAGCAGAAACACAATCAAGCTGGGCTTAAACCAACTGAATGGGAGCCTTTCCTTACTGATTTTAAAGGTGATGTTGATAAAGTCATTACTGATAATCTCGACATGGCGCAAAAAAATGCGCAAGCGTGGAAAGGAGTCATACCAACACCCCACACTTCCGACACAGCATATATTGCTGACGATGCAGAATTACAACGGCAGCCTTTAGCACTTCTTGAAGCTGAAATAGGTCGTCTTACTGCATTAGTTAGTGCGGACTCGAATACGGCACAACGATTTACTGCTATTTCACAAAAAATTGCACAAGAACAAGCAGCTTTAACAAACCTAAAAGAAAAGCTTGTAGATTATGAAGGAGCTAAGACAAGAGTAGCTGCTCTTCAAATAGAACGAAATGCTTCTTACGGGCGCGTTTTCTCATCGCTTTTGCAGGAAGAGGCTATTTTGAGAGATTTATATTTACCTATAATGACTAAGCTGTCAGAAGCTGCTGGTACACTTAATAAAATGTCTTTTACAATTAAGCGAACAGTCGATATTGAAAGTTGGGCAGAAAACGGTGAACGGCTTTTTGATTTGCGTAAAGAAAGTTCGTTCAAAGGCAGGGGTACCCTGAAAAGCCTTGCTGAGGAATCATTATTACCAGCTTGGAAGGAAGGCACTGTCGATGAGATTCTTGCTGCAATGAAAAAGTTTCAGGACGATCATGTTAACTCACTTATGAATCTGGCTACCGTAGCAAGGACTGATAAGGACAATTTTCGTGAATGGGCAATGCAGTTTGCAAAATGGCTTTATAGTACCAATCATATTCACATCACTTATGGAGTCGATTATGACGGAGTAGATATCAAAAAATTGTCACCTGGCACGAGAGGCATTGTATTATTGCTATTATATCTTGCTCTCGACGACGAGGATGACAGACCATTAATTATCGACCAGCCAGAAGAAAATCTCGATCCCAAGTCAATTTACGATGAATTAGTTGGACTATTTATCGCTGCTAAGCAAAAACGTCAGGTTATTATGGTCACTCATAACGCAAATCTTGTTATCAACACGGATGCCGATCAAATCATAATTGCTAGGACTGGGGAGCGACTGCCAAGCGGTATGCCAAAAATATCTTACATTTCCGGAGGACTTGAAGAAGCTCATATCCGTGATGAAGTTTGTGGTATTTTAGAAGGCGGGGTAAAAGCGTTCCAAAAACGTGCACATCGCTTAAGGGTTCCCTTGCGGTGATAATGCTTAGAAATACCTGAACAGAAAATAAGGTCGTTTTCGAAGATGATGGATTTGTCTGATATTATTTTCTGTTTAAAGGGTCATATAATGTACTAACAGAAAAACATGCTTCTGACAATGAAATAGACTTTGTAATTTGGTTTTTTAATGGACCTATTATGAAGATAGCTGCATTCGTGATAGCTTCCTACTTAGTATTTGAGTTTGCCTTGTAGGAGATCTATGGTATTATCTTCATATTGCTTGCTTGAATATTGCTTTAGGACATAACAGGATACCACTGTTCTATTTGAGGGGTATAGGAAGGGTATCCCGGGGAAAACGTATCAAAGAGCATATTGAGGCTTAAGACTGGGAATCCTGTAGATGTGGATGCAAATGTGTTGGAATGTTATAGAGAGGGATTAGGTTTATTGTAGGATTGGGTTCCTGTGGCTGAGAGTTTGCCTCGTCCGGCGTTCAATAATGAGGGGACTTGGTTGGTTGAAGATTGATTGTGTCTTTGCACAAAAAAACCTGCTTGTGAGATCGAAGCAGGTTGAAATATTTGAGTTCTTGATATTAGGTTATTCGAGACATCCTTTCCATCACTTTCGAGACAGCTGGAGTTCGTGAATAAATATGACGAAGAGTACTATCGGGAAATGCTAAAGTCCATCGAAACCAGCTTTGAATGGCACCAAAATTTTTGGTTTAAATTGAGCATTATTAATACTGGTCAATCCGTCATACAGGATTTTAAACTTGAACTTGATTTCGAGGGAGAGTTTATTAAAGTCGGACGAGAAAGTCCATCACATCCCATTTTAGCGGAAAATTTCAGTACGGATATTCGTGTATACGGAAATACGGTCAGGTCATTGTGGGTAAAACCTGAAGAAAGAACGTTGGTGCAGGGTGATTCTTATACTGCTGATGACATTTACTTAAAGCCCGAAATAGGGAAGGAATGTGAAATAGCGGTACATTGGAGATTGCTTGCAAGAGACTTTGAGGACGAGGGAAAACTCACCATAAAAATCCAGCCAAGGTACCACAAAACTGTCAATGAGCATTATGTAACATCTATGGATGAGCTGAAAGATGAGACGGTCAGCTATTCTCTTATCAAACGGCCAGGCAATAGGGATTGGCTGGGGAGAGTTAATTATACGAACAAGGAATCGGATTACACTTTTGAATAAATAAGCTAGATTATCGATGTAGAGTACATGTATACACTCTATACTTTGGTCTTCAAAAAAAAGTTATCCAGAGCTTCCCTTAATTTTTTGTTATTCATCTCCTTTGCCACTTTGCGGATTTCGTCAGGGCCAAAAAAATTAATTTCGTGTTTAGTATAGCTACTCTTAAAATCCTTCATTCTTTGAAGAGCATCGTCGGTAAATCCAGCAGTTGACCAATATTCAAACTTAAGTTCCTTTTTTTTGAAAATCTCTTGGCTTAAGAACCATTTTTTAAACGCAGGAATTTTCTTTGTTATCCATTTTTCTACATCCTCCAGTTCAATTTGTGATTTGGTTCCCTTACATTCTGAAATAACTACCTTATCGCCATAAACGGCCTGTACGTCCATTTCATGTCTGCCTCCTTTCTCCACGATTTCCCATCCGATTTCAATATTGCTTCCTTTGGTAACGTGTAGGTGCCCGACCACGTATTCAAAAAGGGTTCCTCTAATATTGTTCAACAGTGTCCGTCCTACGAACTACATGTTTGATTGCCCAATGATTTGTTTATAGTTCTGGGGATATAGCTCCTTGATATTCTTATGGTTTATTGACATGATATTTTGTAACGTATATTTCAGCCATTGAAAAGGATTAACTTCATGTTTCTTACATATGGCGAAAAAAGAATAGATCATAGCTGACCTTTGCGCCGCTTCGTGGCTCCCCGCAAAGAGAAAGTTTTTCCTTCCCAGGGCTATAGGTCTTATCGCATTCTCGACGAGATTATTATCAATAAAAAAGTTTCCATCGTATAAATATGCTGATAAAGCATCCCAACGTGCATACGCATAGGCCATCGCTTTCCCAATCTGGCTTTTGGGCAGGGTATTCTTTATTTCTTCGAAGATCCATTTCCCCAACTCGTTGATTACGGGCAGTGATTCAGCTAGTCTAAGTTCTTTGATTTGCTGGGAAGAAAGGTTTTCTTCTTTGGCTTTCCTTTCGGTTATATACAATTGTTGGATCAATAGCAATGCTTTTTCAGCTCTTCTTTTGTCATTATCCAATGCCTTTTCAAACTCACGACGAGCATGCGCCCAACAGGCTAGGTGTGTCACCTCTTTCTTTTTTCCGTACTTCTCGTACACGGCGTACCCATCCGTCTGGAGGTATCCTTTGAAATTTCCAAGCATAGGTACAGCGGCGATGCCACCACGGGAGGGACTATAATCAAACAGTACGGTTCCGTCCAGCGGAGCATGATAGACCCAATAGTAGCCTTGATGGGCCGCGCCCTTTTTATCGCTATCCAATACTTTTATTGGTGTTTCATCAACCTGAAGATACCCTTTAGATTTGGTGTCGAAAATGAGTTGTTCATACAATGGTTCCAATTTTTCCAATGCCTGTTTGGTCCACCCTTCGATGGTTGAGGTTGGGATCTGTATGTTTTCCCTGGCGAAGATCTGCTTCTGACGGTACAGAGGGAGGTGATCCATATACTTACCGGTCAGGATCATCGCAAGAAGACTTGCTCCTGGGATTCCTTTATCGATTACCCGTTCAGGAAGCTCGGCGATGGATACTCTGTCTCCATTTTTAGCTGCATATTTATAGCGGATGTAGCGTTTGATATAGAACTTTGCCGGTTCGCATTCCAGTTCTTCGGTAATTTCTTTACCGATGCATACCATTTCCGACAAATCGCCTTCTGGGTGGATTTCGATTTCCTCTACGGGAAGATGTGCCGGAAGTTTAGCCCGTCCTTTATGGTTGGGACGTTTACGTACATACTCAATCTTTTCTTTGGTTTCTTCCTGTTGCTGTACCACTTCAGCAGGCTCTGCTTCAAAGGGAAGAGCAATCTGGTTAGAATCGCCTTCGAAACGTTCGCGCTTCTGTCCAAACTGCATACGTTTGTACATCGCAAGTTGCGATTCTAAGTAATCTATCTTCTGGTCACGACTGGAAATAACCTTTAAAAGGTCTTCTTTTGAGAGATTTTCCAGCGCTGTTTCCATACCCTAAATGTACGAATAAATCAGGGTTATAGCAACTGAAAAGCCGGTTTTATGGTAATAAAAAACGCTTTTTGCGAATGCTTTTCACCACCTGTATGCCTTCGACCATGAGTACCAGGTCACTCCAGGAAAACTCGCCATCTTTTACGTTAGGTGGTAAAAAGGTTCCACTCTCCAGTCGTTTATAATACAGCACGAAGCCACCTTTTTCCCAATGCAGTAGCTTCATATGCGTACGGCTACGGTTAAGAAATACAAACACCTCTCCGCTGGTAGCTTGGCGCTGCATGTTCGAACTGATCAAACCACAAAGCCCGTCAAATGATTTTCTCATATCGCAATGACCGTTAAAAAGATAGAAACGATGTGATGATCCGAGCGCAAACACTAATAAATATGAATAAGTTTAGCGACTAATGATAGATCCCTATCTGTACTGATGCGGACCCCATTGGGATAAATGACTTCGATCTTTCCTGATTCAACCATGGGGGAGCGGATTTCCGTAAATCCACCTTGCTCACCCTATTCTGAACTCTTTTTGATCCAATAACTAAGCGTACAGACTTTGATTCCGTGGAAAGAACAAAAATCCTTTTGACTTAGACCACTCTCTCCCCATTGGGCGACTAACGAGAGCATTTTCTCACGCTTACTTTCTAATAAATTCATGTAAGCAAAGATAAATCCTAGAGGAATCTATTTAAATATGTACTTGGTAGGCCGCATACGTTCAACAATCCTGTATTGAATTTCTTTAGTTCTGGAGTATCGTCCAAATTAGAGGTTTTGTTTCCCTATAACTTCCCCTTTTTTAATATGTCTTTTCAATATATCCTTTTTATCATGTAGTTTAGTTATGCTGTTTTAAACATTGTCTTTCAATAATACAATGTTAATTGCAAATGAACCCAAATTGTAAAATTTAATATGTCGAAACAAGAAATAGATGATACCTCATTTAGCTTTATCAATGAGGTATTTCGCAATGCATTTAAAGAGTTTAATTCAATTACTTTAGATGAATCGGAATTGAAATTTTTGACATACAGCAGTAAAATATATTTGCATCCAATTACAGAAAATCGAAAATGCTCAGTAAAGTATTGTAGACACAAAGCTGTGGCATCACATCTTTTTCAAGAATCAATTCTTAGAAAAATAGCTAAAAATGGACACCTATTATATCCCTCATACGATTTCAAAAAGCAGAAAATCAAACTACAAAGAATTGGAATAAATAAAGCCTTAACCTTTCCAGGCTACTGTAAAAGACACGAAGATATGTTTGAATATGAGAAGAAAGAACAAATAAACTATGAACACGAATTACGTACCTTAATCTATAAGACTATTTGTTACAATCATATTTATTGGGAAGAAACTTATAAAAAAATGGAAAAAAGTGTCAAATCACTTATGACAAAGAGACAAGAAAAGTTTGATAAATCAAATAATGAGAAATATTAAAAATTATACGAAACCTTTGGTGTTAAGTTCAAAGGATTTCGTTTTTCTGATTCGAGGCATAAATTTCTTATAAATTCTTTAAAAGAGCGAAAACCCATCATCAAAGAAGCACAAGAGTTCAAAAAAATGATATGGAACGATATTAAAGCCAATGAAGACTTGAACTTAAAATCATACATAGTTGAGCTTGATACCGCTCTTCCCATCTGCTTTTCATATTTAGGAGAATTGAATATTAAAAAAGATGATATAAAATTCAATGAAACTGTTTGTTTTATAATCCATCCATATAAAGAAACCACACATTTAATCTTCACTGCAGAGGTTGATAAATATCATAACTTAGTACAAGTTTTTCAAGATTTAACAGCTGATAAGGCATGGGAATTAATTCTCTCGACTTTAGTATATGTCTCCGATAATTGGTTAATTAATGAAGATTTTTATGCAGACCTTCCCCCAACATTCAAAAGGTTAATTGAAAACGCAAGGTGCTTACCACTAGTTCCCACACAACTGACTAATTGACATCGATAGAAACATTTTACGATTAAGCATAACACATATTAATCCCTTATTTTCACTTTTTTCCTTATAAATCAAAAATAAATATTAAAATCTCTTGCGAAACGTATAATTATCAAAAAAATAACAATCTAACTTAATCCTATGCCCGTCTCACAAGGAGGGTTAAAATCCGCTAAAAACGGTCAATTTTTGTAATTATTGCCTATCTTTGGGAGTAACGATAATCTTAACCAAACTAAATGCAAACTGACAGATTTAATCAATTAAGAAAAGACAAGCTGTCTAAAATTTTTGACCGAAAAACAATTATTGAAGTTTGGAGAAAAATAGTTCGAGGCCAATTAAGAAATTTAGACTTAAAAGACTTGTTTGACCATTATGACTTCAACTTTAATATTGAGACAAGAGCTGAAGCGATCAGAAGCGAAATCTTGGGTGGTACTTATAAAGTCTCTCAACCATTAATATATAGAATTGAAAAAAAATTTGGTATTTGTAGACATTTAGTAATTCCTCAACCAATTGATGCATTAGTATTACAAGTGTTAGTGGAGTATGTTTCAACTGAAATATTAAAAAATCAACCCTCACCCAATGCCTTTTATTCTAGAGATAAACATAATGTAAGTTCCCCTCATTCCGTTGAAGAATATGGATTTACTTGGAGACAACAATGGAAACAATTGCAGAAAAAAATCTACAACTTCCAACAGGATAAGGAATTTATTGTTGTTACTGATTTAACTAATTATTACGATAGTATAGACATCAATGAACTAAGAAAAGTTTTTACAAGCTATAGTCAAATAGATGAAGTGCTAATTGACTTACTATTTAGAATTATAGAAGAAATATCTTGGAAACCAGATTACTTGCCTTATTCAAAAAGAGGATTACCAACAACAAATATTGAGGGAATTAGATTATTGGCTCATTCATTTTTATTTGAAGTAGATGAAGTGTTAGCAAACAAATCAGATAACTCTTTCACACGATGGATGGATGACATTGTAATTGGTATGGATACGAAAAAACAAGCAATTGAAACCCTTAGTTCTATTTCAGACATTTTAAAATCAAGAGGTTTAGCACTTAATCTTTCAAAAACTAACATATACAACGAAAAAGAGGGTTATTATAATTTCCAAATTGAGGCGAATAGGTATATAGATTCAATTGAAAAAACTAAAAAGGCAGACAATAACTATAAAAAGGTTTGCAGTCAATTGCATTCCAATTTCAAACAACATCTAAAAGATAGAAAACCGAAATATTGGGATAAAATATCTAAAAGATATATTACCACTTATGGTAAACTACAATGTAAAACATTGTTAAATATTATTGTAGAAACTTATATTGAAAATCCGGGGTTGAGAACAAATCTGATTTATTATTTACTCACATTAGGGTATTCAAAACGAAATTCAGAAATTGTGCTTTCAATTGTTGATCAAATAGACGTATTTGATGATATTTCTTTATATCAGATTTGTTTCTTGGTAACTCAATGGGAAATTGATATTAATGAAGAAACAGATAATTTTTTAAAAGAGTTTGAAACTAAAATAACTAAATTCTCTGTACAAAGAAAAAACAGTTCTGATTTTTACTGCATTATGTGGTTTAAAGCAAAATATAGTCATCCAGAGAGCTTGTTAGGTTTTATAAGAAAATATCAATATATATGGAACAATGATACCTTTCTGAGAAGACAAGTTACTTCAATATTACCACGACTTCTGTTTAATAACAATAATGATGTTATTAAATTATTGAATAGCCAAATTTCATCAGGTGTACCTAACACTGTTACATTAGCAAATCAAATTTATTATTTTAGAAATTTAACACAATTAGACCCTAAACTGAATTTTTATTTATTCCCTCAGAGTAAGCAAAAGATATATCCTTTGCCTAAATTTCTTGTTCTATGTTCAGTACTTAATTCTGAGCATATTAGAAATGACCAATCAATAAGAGAGAAAGTAAAAGAATACATTTCTGACCCATATTTCAAAAAATGGATTGAATTACAGTACAATATCAGATAAACATTACCACCCTAACCATGTTTTGACACAAAACTCACGTTAAATATCTAAGTAGCAGTATGTCGGGGCTGTTGCTTTAATCTATTCGAAAAGATCCTTAGCATTCATTATGGCTTCGCAATCTTCTAAAAGGTTCGACTTTCTGCGCCTCGACCTACTTAAGGAGACACCATATATTGGTTGTCTCCTTTTTTTATGTCAATAAAAATCTGTGTCCCAAACTGTTGCTGTTCGTTCATTTATAGTTCGATATTTGTGGGAAAACTATTTAGCCTTTCGATGGGAATTGGGCTAAAAACATAGTCTATTGGGTCATTAAAGCCGTTTTTCCAAAGTTCGATTAAGGATTCGGCCTCTTGAGCCTACTTTGGTTTGTTGTAGTTCTTTGCGACAAGATACAGAAAATCCAGTATCACACTTGCTTCCTCCTCGTTTACTTGGATACCGTTTTTTGCTAATATTGCGATCGCTCGTTTATCCGAAACTTTTCTATCGATAAAATTCATTTTTGCCGTTTAGTAATCAACTTTTGAGAGGGTAGCTTAGATTGACGAGCTGCTTTTTAAATAATAAAATCTGCTAATGGCAAAAAACGCTCCGCTTGGAGCATATGATAGTAGAGACACAAACAAATATATAATCATGAAAAATAAAAAAAATGTATTTGTCGTTAAGCACGGCAACGAATGGGCTACAAGAACTGCAGGAAATCAACGAGTAACAAAGATTTTTGACACACAAAAGGACGCGATTAAGGTAGGGAGACAAATGGCCATTAATAATCAATCGGAACTAACTATCCAAAATAAACTGGGACGTTTTCGGGAAAAAAATTCTTACGGTAATGATCCTATTAAAACTAAGGGCTGAAAATTATGGAAAAAGAAAGATTAAAGTTTTGTGTAGAGAGGTTTGACCACTATTACGATAGCGTTAACAATAAAAGTGCAGTTTTCTTGGGTTTAAGTACATTTATTGTTGGGGGATTGGTAACTGCTTATCAATCGGTATTGGAGCTGGTTGACTGTGGCATTTTTATCCACGGATTGATGTTATGCTGCATAGGGCTAGGATTGGCAATAATGATCATGGTAGTAATTGCTTCCACACCATACCTTGCGGCAGGTATGAATTCGATGCATTTTTTCGGATCGATTTCAAAAATGGACAGAGAGGAGTATTGCAATAGATCGAGTTTGCTGGCTTTGGAGGAACACGAATTACTTGATTTGCGTGCGCAAGTGCACCAACTTTCTTGTGGGCTGACTGATAAATTCAGTAAATTAAAGTGGGCAGGTATATTATTTACTATTCAGTTTATTCTTTTTATTCCATTGATACTTCTAATTGTTTTTAATTTAAAATAATCTATGCATATTTTTGACGACTACTTAAAACCGATCAGAGCAGCAATGGCTGCCGATCCAAAATCAGGGACGCTTAATGAAAGTCTATTCTCTCAAAGAGAATTCTTCCAAAAAGCATTTGATGTCAAAGCTCTAAATTCACAGGTTCCAGAGAAAAGATTACTTCCTAATCTTGCGGACTTCGCTAAGGCACTTGGACTTGTCCCAAACTTTGAACAACGTTTGGGACTCCATCACGATTTTGCACACCTCAAATACTCAGAAAGCCTAGAAGAACATTACATTATTTCGATGTTTGTTGATATTAAAGGTTCTACTAACCTTTTTAAAAAATATACGCCACGTACTGTTTGGATTATAACCAACACCATCCAACGAGCGGCAATTCATACTTGTTTGATTTTCGGAGGATACGTACATCGTCTACAGGGAGATGGGTTATTTATTTTTTTTGGAGGTAAAGACATGAAACCTGAGAAGGCCGTAAATCGTGCTTTACAATTTGCCAGTGTTTTTACTTATTTTGTTAAAGAGGATTTAAAAAAGATTTTTCTAGAACAAGGAGTAGATAACATTTATACCAGGATTGGAGTCGATCTTGGATATGATCGTGACGTAGTATGGGGGATGGCAGGAATTGGAGAGATTAGTGAGGTAACTACTTGTAGCCTACATACCAGTTTAGCAAGCAAAATGCAAGGGCGGGCGCTCAGCAATGGAGTGGTTGTAGGCGACCATGTAAAAAAAGAAAATACGCTAATCGATGATTATTGTAGACCAGTATGTGTTAGAACTGGTAGTGAAAATGATCGTTATATATTCAGGATACCGGATGAAAACTTTTATTACACTCAATATGATTTTGACTGGCTTAAATTTTTAAAGAAACAGGACTTTATTGCAACTGATTTTTACGGCAATTTACAATTGAAGAATATTGCTAATTCTTCATCTATTAAAAAGAATGTCGCTAATATTGCTCCTATCGCAATATTAAGTAAGCCTTATTATAATTTCAATGGCAACAAATAAAAAATTCGAACGTGATTTTATCGAAGTTGCAAACAGCTTTCCGAAACTTGAGGCCTCGTGGAATGCGAAGTTAAAGATGTGGCTGATAACCGGGGAATTGGATATTTGTGATATCAAAGGTGTTTATTGGAACACTTTTAATATTGTAATAGCTGTTCCCCAAAACTATCCTTATTGTGTCCCTATTGTAATAGAGAAAAGTATTCTTATTCCCAGAGATATAGATTGGCACATTTCTGAGGAAGGGATTTGCTGTTTAGATGTTTCTCATAATCTAACTGTGCAATCTAAGGCTGGAATCCATATTTGTGATTTTATCAAGGAGAAGGTTTATCCATTTTTTGCTAATCAACTATATAGATTTGAAGATAATAAGTATGCAGGAAATGAGTATGCACATTACTTCGAAGGGATTATACAGTATTATCGTGAGGAGCATAAACTGCCGGATGAACCGTCAATCGTTCTTTTGCTATCGCATGTTATGAAAAAAAAACGCACAGAACGTAATATGAATTGTCCATGTGGCAGCGGTAAAAAAGTAAAACATTGCCATTTACAAAGTATCGAAATAATTAAGAAGTTGGGAGAAGAGCGTATAAGTAAGGATATCAATAAACTTAAAGAACGTCTAGAATATTAAGTGCAAAATAGCCCTAGTCGACCTTCTTGAGAATTAGTTTGCCAAACCGTTACCCGGAAGGGAAAATATGATTTGAATTTGAGATTATGTACTTAGCATGTAATAACAACTTCAAACAAATACTGTTGCTCTTCTTTTTCGTTGAATTGTTTTTGAATAAATACGCATTCCTTTATGCAGTCTAAAATTGATCAAAAAGTATTTTTTGCTGTCGACGGAAAAAAAGCTAAATTAGTAGCATAAGGTAATGTGGGTTGGTTAAAACGTTATGGCAATCAATGGATATAATAAATTGGGACGAACTATATTTGCAACTTTTTGCGTATACCGATACGCTATTGAAAGCTAACACATGGTTCCGAAAAGGCAAAACCGATTCTTATTTAGAAGGAAAACAGGTGCATGATTATGTTGCTGCTGCGATTGAAAAATATTTAAGCGAACCTCATAAATTTGACCCTTTGAAAAGGTCATTGGTGGGGTATTTAAAATTACATATCATACGTACCCTTGTCTGGAACGATGTTAAAAAGGTCGAAAATAAAACTACTGCAGATATCGAGTTTTTCTTTGAACAAAATGACGAAGATACTCTAAATACTTTAGAAGCGATATTGCCATACGCTAATGCATACTTCGACCAACAAATTGATCATGATATGATTTTAAATGATATTCAGGACGAAATACAAGCAGATGAAATAGTCAAAACGATCTTTGAGGCCCATTGTCAAAATGGTCTTTTAAGAAGAGAGATACTTATTGAATATAACATGGATTCCAAAGTTTTCGACAATGGAATGAAACGATTAAGAACTGTGCTTAAGAAAACGGCAAAAAAATACGATTTACGGCAACAGATATGAGCAAAGAAACAATGTTTAACAGAGAAGATTTTATAAGGTTAATTTTATCGAAAGTGGAACATAACAGCTCTTCAGCTCAAAATGCTAAGGAATATTTATCTGAAGAGGGTTATGATATAAAGGAGGTAGTAAATGAGGGTTTGATGAGGATCAAAGAAATATCCAACAGACTGAAGTTATCGGATGACAAACTCTCCTCAATACAAAAAGTTCCAGCTAAATCATCAAGAAAGACCTTTCGTAAGAATTGGTCACATGAATCTGTTCGCTTGCTTATCAGTGAATCAAATAATGAAGATCCATATGAGGAAATCAAGGCCCGTGCTCGGGATTTGGTTTTTAGGGCGTTCGAAAATGGATGGGAAGGCCCTCCCTACAGCCCAATTAAGTTGGCAGAAATCATGGGAATTGATGTCACTCCTAATGACTCGGTCATTGATGCTAAGATAGTACCCCAAAAAGGGAACAAATTTCAGATCCTATATAATCCGTTCCAGATACCGACTCGGGTTAATTTCAGTATTGCACATGAAATTGCTCATACTCTGTTTTCCGACTGTGCAAAAGCTACGCGGAATCGAGAAGAGAATCCTACAGAAAATAGACAGCTTGAGCAGCTATGCAACGCTGCGGCTTCTGAGATACAATTGCCCTACGCTATATTTTCGAACGACGCAAATAATGCGCAGGCGTCAATGAAAGGTCTTATCGAGTTAGCCAAAAAATATAAAGCTTCTTTGGAATCTGTTTTTATGAGATATACCGAAGTCATTGACCAACCTTGTGCAATTTTAATAGGGATTTTTCAAGACAACGGTAAAATTGTTGTTGACTATTATAAATCCTCGAGATTCTTTTCATTAGATATACCTGAGAGTTTCCAAATTCCTGCAGATTCAAATGCTTACGAATGTACCTCCCCAGGGTGGACAGCTGAAGAAATTGCTGATTGGGAAATTTTCCTTGGAAAGTCATATTTAGTGAGTTCCGTTGGAATTTCTCCCTATAAAAGAGACACCAAACCTCGGGTTGGAATTTTAGTTCTTCCAATTGAATATGCAAGGCATGACCAACATTATGGAAAGATAATACTTGAATTCGGGGATGCTACAAAGCCGAGAGGAAAGGGAAAGAAAATAATAGCCCAAGTCGTAAATACAAGTGCTTCGTTAGGTCGAGGTTTTGGGTATTCCCTAGCTAAAAATTATCCGGTAGTTAAAGATCGTCTTAAGGAATGGAGCTCCGATAAATCGACGTTTGTTTTAGGAAATACAAATGTAGTAGAAGTTGATAAAGATATTTTCGTGTTTCAGATGTTAGCTCAAAAGGGACTTTTTGCCAAAGGCAATGAAATTCCTTTACGATATAAAGAGTTGAGAAAGTGTTTAATTCAACTTAGAGAGTACGCACTTGACAATAACTGTTCGGTGCATATGCCTGCGATTGGCGCTGGTCAAGCCGGAGGCGAATGGGATATTATTATTGGGATGATCCATGATGAACTTGTAAACTACGAAATAAAGGTTAATATCTACTTGTTTCAAAGTAACTCATTTAATCCGAAACGGAAATCCAACCTAACGTTACTTAATGAAAGTTCTACATGGGAGACAAAAAAGTAATTCTGGTGCTAACCGGTGAAATTGGCACCGGCAAAAGCACTTTGACTGAAAAATTGGAATCAAGGTTCGGTTTTAAATCTTGTAAAACAAGAGAAGGTCTAAATTATTTTGCTCAAAAGAAATTAAAAGGAAAACAACCGGACAGAGACTTTTTTCAAAAATTCGGCACAGCTCTGGATGTCCAGGGTGACGGGAAATGGGTTCTAGAATATTTTCAACATCTTTACGGTAGCGAATTTGGTAACCACAATCTGTATGTGATCGATTCAGCGAGAATCATCAATCAGATTAAACATGTAAGAGAAGCTTATAGTTATTTTGTTTTTCACATTCATTTAGAAGCTGCTTCTAGAACGCTTGAGCAAAGATTTTTTGAACGAGGAGAAATTAGGGAGATGTCTCAGTCCAATCAAATAGAAAAATATAAAGGTTATAAAGCAGATGAGACAGAAAAACAAGTGCCGAAATTGAGAGAAGAAGCGGATCTTGTAATTAATACAGATCGTTGCAATGAAGAGGATGTTTTTGTCCGTGTAGCGAGTTTTTTCAAACTATTACCACCTTTAAAGAATGAATTGGTAGATGTTATAGTAGGTGGACAGTTCGGTTCGGAGGGTAAGGGACAGATTGCAGCCCATATTTCTCCTGATTATGATTGCTTAATGAGGGTAGGCGGACCGAACGCTGGACATACCGTTTTTGAAAGACCTACAAATCATGTTTTTCATCTACTTCCCTCAGGGACACATCGAGCTCCCAACGCAAAATTGCTGATTGGTCCAGGTGCTGTCTTAAACCTTGAAAAAATATTACAGGAAATTAGGACATTTAATGTTGAATACGGTAGACTAATTATTGATGAAAATGCGATAATAATTTCGGAAAAAGACATTGAGGAAGAAAGAAAAATAGCGGAAAAAATTAGTTCAACTGCTCAAGGAGTTGGTTTTGCTACCGCAACAAATATTATATCGCGATTGCTAGGTGAAGATCAGCATAAAGCAAAAAACTATTTAAAGGAGCTAAGGGGTTATCTTGGAAGTACTTCGGAAGAACTGGAACTAATGTATAGAGATGGAAAAAAAATATTACTTGAAGGTACACAAGGTACGGGATTAAGTTTGCATCACGGACTTTATCCTCACGTGACTTCACGGGATACTACTGTCTCAGGCTGTCTATCTGAAGCGGGCATTTCACCGAGGAGGGTGAGAAAGATCATTATGGTAACACGTTCATATCCCATTAGAGTTGGTGGGGCTTCTGGACCATTCGTAAGCAAAGAAATTGATATGCAAACCATTGCGGAACGTTCTGGAAAAGACGCAAATGAATTGATAAAGAAGGAAATAACGACAACGACAAAAAAAAACAGGAGGATAGCTGAATTTAGTTGGTCGCTATTTAGGAAAGCATGTGAACTTAATTCACCAACTGACATAGCACTTACATTTACGGACTACATCTCTAAAGAAAACGAAAATGCGCGAAGATATGAGAGTTTAACAGAAGATACACGGAGATTTGTGGAAGAAATCGAAAGATGTTCCGGAGTTAAAGTGTCTTTAATAGGGACTACATTTGATTATCGTGCTGTAATAGATAGAAGAAATTGGAAATAATATGGATCTAGAAAAATTTATTGAACAAAGGCCTTATCTGTATCATTTAACGAATGTCCAAAATGCAGAAAGCATTGTAGCTGAGAAAAGACTATATAGTGCAAATAAAATTATTGAGCTTTCTGGTAATAATGCTAATGACCTTAATAGGCGTCGTAGAACTGATCACACTGAAATCTTAGTTGGAGATAAGTCTTATTTTCTGAGGGATCAAAGGCCAATATCAGAAAAAGCTTTAGCTAAGTGCTTGACTGGAGGTTGGGAAGTTGCAGACTTTATATATCACTTAAATGATCGCGTTTTTATGTGGCCAACTATTGATAGGTTGTGGCGACACTTTAACAGATATGCACACGAAAATCCAGTAATATTTAGATTTCCAACACAAGAAATCATCGAAGCCAATCCCCACGTTAAGTTTTGTCGTTTGAACTCTGGAGCGACGAGAGCGAATTCGCATTTAGGTGGTAAAGCTCCCGCAAGAGGTGAAGAAACTTTTGTGTCTGCTGACAATTTTAATCATTCAATTAGAGAGGTGGCTGAAGTAACGTTTGAAGAATTATGTAACTTTAACTTGCCGATCTCGAAGGGTCTTAGGCCGGATGGTGAGTTTGAAGAAATTCAGTTATAGAACTTATCCTTAGAAACTCCAAAATGAACGGTATATTAATGGGGCTGGATTGTTCCAACTTTAGGGGCAATTTATTAGTAAAGTTTGCTAGTCGATTCTCATTCTATAACTTGATATGAGCCTTGGCTAATTTAGAAACTATTAGTATCCATCGATTGTCGTTTTTTAACCTGCTTCTGACGCGAAGCAGGTTATATTTGATTTTAATCTAAAAGATTCTTAGCGGCTAAAACGGCCTCATAATCCTCAACAAGGTTCGACTTTCCGCAACTGCACCCTACTGAGAAAAGCGATGGATTTCCATCGCTTTTTTTGTTTATTCAATAAAACTTTTCCTTTTCTTATCAAAATAAATAGGTAATAGAATTGTAAATTTTTATTGGAATGATTATTTTCGGATAATTATTTACAGCAATTTTACTTTTGGCCTGTAATCCGATAATATAAATTGAATGGGAAAATTTTTATTATACCAATTTAGAAAGGTATATGCAGCTAACCCTGCTTTTTTTGCTTGCTTTAGCATTTGGATAGTCTTAATGACAGCTGTTGTTATATTTATTCCGAAGGAAGATGCATTCCATTTTGTGAATACTCGTCATTCATTTTGGGCTGATATTCTTTTTACAATACAGACTTATTTTGGAGACGGTCTTTTTGTTATAGGTGTTTTTATTGCCTACTGCTGTACGCAGCAATGGAATTTTGCCCGAGCTATCCTGGGGACATATATTTTCTCGGGGCTGATCTGCTGTATACTGAAAAACCTTTTCGATGCCGATAGACCGGCAACCGTATTTCATGGAAATCCTACATTCCATGTTGTTTCTTGGTTGCGTGTAGCGCACTTTAACTCCTTCCCTTCCGGACATACAACTTCGGCCTTTGCGCTGGCGGCTACGTTAGGTATTCTCTCAAAAAATAAAGCTTTTGGTATAACTGTATTTATTCTCGCTGCATTAACAGCCTACTCTCGGGTGTATTTGGGACAGCATTTCGTAGAAGATGTTTGGTTTGGATCAATTTTAGGAAGCGGTACGGCTTGTTTTTATTTACTTGCCATGCCTTATGTCTTGAAAAATAAACGCATGTCATTTAGCACGAGATTTCTTCAGGTCAAACTTTAAATTCAGTAAGAAGATACTTCCATCGTTCGATTAGGTTTGGCTTGTGTCTTTGAATAAAGATAATCGTCCAACCATTATAAACATCAACAGTCCGAAACAGGCAAAAATACCATAGGAATAGCGTAGGCTAAAGACTTCAGCAATATACCCAATTAAAGGTGGTCCCATTAAAAAGCCCAAGTAGCTAATGCTTGAAACCATGGCCAAAGCCACTCCAGAGGGCACATTTTTGTTCTGTCCGGCAATACTGTAGATGGAGGGGACATTGCAAGCTACACCGATACCGACCAACATAAAAGCTAGGGTACAGATGATAAATTCGGGAAAAATAACCGATGTCATCATCCCGATGAACATCAGTAGGCCACTGTACTGCAGGGTCCTTTTTCGGCCCAATTTCCGAATGACAGCATCACCAACAAAGCGCCCAGTAGCCATCATGATCATAAATGAAGCGTAGCCAACGACAACAAATTTCTCTGGCGCCTGAACGATCTCCTTGAAATACACCCCACTCCAGTCGAACATTGCCCCCTCAGTTGCCATGCTGAAAAAGCCGATGATGCCGAGCTGAAGTAAGCCACCTTCTGGTTTAGAGAAAAAACTGCGCTTTTCCTTTTGAGGAGATTTGCCAGGAACCAAATACTTTTGGTTGATTAGTGTATTCGCTGTGACAATGACTAATATGATTAAAAAATGGTAAAAGGTGTTCAGTCCAAAATTCATCGTTAACAAGCCTACTAGTGCTCCTGTGAAACCAGCGATACTCCAGGCTCCATGAAAGGAAGTCATTATTGATTTTTTGAAAACCTGCTCCGTTGCGACACCCTGTGTATTAACAGATATATTACACATATTTCCGGTTACACCAAATAGAAATAGTATGCCTCCTAACTGCCAGGCATTCTGCGCAAAGGGGATGGAGCACAAGACCAAGGTGTAAGCGATGGGTACGATACGCAAAACGCTAGCACTTCCATATTTTGTAACCAATTTTCCTGAAAGAGCCATCGTTGCAAGTTGTCCGACTGGAAGCATTAATAAAATTGTCCCCAATTGACCCTCACTTAAGTTGAGATGAGCTTTGATAACGGGGATGCGGCTTGCCCAAGATGCAAACGCGATACCTTGGCAAAAAAAGAAAAGCGATACCGCAATTCTTATGCGATTTCGTTTCTTATAAAGATCTTCTTCTGAGTGAGTTAACGTTGCGTCCATAGTTTCTGATTTGAGGGTGCAAAGTTAAGGATAAGTATCCCATTAAAAAATATAATGATTCAAAAAATATTTGCATGTTTAGGTTACAATAGGGATACGAAATATGCCTATATTTAAATAGCATATCGGCGTGATGATAATTATATGCGCTAGTTTCGATAATTATCATCTGCCTCAATCTTCCGGTAAGAAAATAATACGATGTGCTTTTTGAATTCGGCTAAACATATTTATTCAATATCATATATTGTACGTAATCATTCCTTGTATAGGAACCGAAAATAGACACATTTGTTTCAGTTTATTTGTATGCATACTTTAATTTAAGAAGATATTCGATGTGGTAGTCAAAATAGAAGAGGTTTGGGCTTCCATATCATTAGAAAATAATAGCAGTGAAATAACGGGAGAAAGTCAACAATTAAATGTTGATGTAGTGAAGGAATAAAAATATAAAATTCTTCGCTATTTCATGGTGGTTTGTTCAATACCTATTCTACCTTTGTATTGGCAAACAACTATTAGCCTCCTAGATAACATGATAAAGAAACTAATTTTAAGTACAGTTCTAGCCTATGCTGGAACAACCTGTGTTATTGCCCAACAACCCACGTTTTTATCCCATCCGACTTTAAGTCCCGATGGAAAGGAAATGGTTTTCAGCTACGAAGGTGACCTTTGGAAAGTTGGAAGTCAAGGTGGTGTTGCGGTACGGTTAACAGGAATGGAAGGAAATGAGATCAATCCAAGAATTTCCCCAGATGGAAAATGGTTGGCTTTTTCCGCCAATCAAAACGGTAATATGGATGTCTATGTAATGCCCTTGGCGGGTGGAGATATAAGGCAGCTGACATCGCATGATGCTTCGGACGAAGTGGACAGCTGGAGCTGGGATAGCAAATCGCTTTATTTCACATCATCGCGTTACAATAGAATGAGCGCTTATCAAGTTGCTTTGGATGGAGGTACGGCGACAAGGTTATTTCCACATGTCTTTAATTATATCAGTAACGTGGTGCCAACTCCTTCGGGAGAATTGTTATTCAATGACAGCTGGGAAGGCTATAGCTCGGCGAATCGCAAGCGATATAAAGGTGCTTTCAATCCAGATATCAAGTCTTATAATCCCAAAACAAAGGCATTTCAACAGTATACAGATTATATCGGTAAGGATTTTTGGCCCACTGTGGACCAAAAAGGAAACATATTCTATGTGTCCGATGAAAGCAATGGTGAGTACAACCTTTATCAACTAACGGGAAAGTCGAAAACTCAATTGACTTCTTTCCAAGAATCAATCAAACGTCCGTTTGTCGCGGCAGACGGTACTAAAGTGGCATTTGAAAAGGGCTATCAGCTTTATATTTATGATGTCAATGGAAAGAAAACCGTACAGCCCAACATCGCACTTAACCGCAATCAAGTGCTAGGAAAGCTGAAAGAGTTTAACATTTCAGGTAACATCAGTAATTTCGACGTTTCTCCGGACGGAAAGAAAATGGCATTTGTATCACGTGGCGAATTGTTCGTTTCGGATATTGAAGGAAAGTTTGTTCGTCAGATGCCCGGTCAGGGAGAACGTGTCATGGAGGTTAAATGGCTTAAAGACAGTAAAACATTACTCTATAGCCAAACGTATCAAGGCTACCAGAACTGGTTTTCACGCACGGCAGACGGTAAAGGTGAGGTAAAGCAATTGACACTAGATCTGCGTAACAACCGTGATATTACATGCAATGCAGATAGGACAAAAGCTGTGTACCTCAGTGGTCGTGATGAAGTACGTATATTGGATTTGACAAGTTTGAAGAGCCAAACAGTAGTTAAAGATGAAATCTGGGCATTTCAAAATTCTTCGCCCTCATTCTCCCCTGATGGAAACTATCTTTTATTCACAGCTATGCGCAATTTTGAACAGGATATCTTTGTGTATAATCTGAAAAATGAGCAAACGACTAATTTGACAAATACAGGAGTCACAGAAGCAGCACCATATTGGTCTCCTGATGGTAAATATATTTATTTTGCGAGTAATAGGACTAAGCCTTCTTATCCTACCGGTATGCAAAACTCCAGCATTTTCCGAATGGCATTGACCAACTTTGACCAACCTTACCGTAGTGCAAAGTTTGATGAATTATTTGTAACACCCGAAAAGAAAGATACAACAGTAAATAAAACTGGTACAGCTAAGAAGGAAGCTGGCGCTAAGGATAAAAAGAAAAATGATGTCGATAAGGGCAAGCCAACCGCGATACCAATAGCCGAACCCAAGAAAGCTGGTTTGGTTCAATTGGATTTAGAAGGACTGCGTGATCGAATTGAGCAAGTGAGTCCTGCATTTGGAACACAATCTAATCCTTTGGTGATACAAAAAGGGGATAAATCCTATCTTTTCTATTCATCCAATCATGAAGGGAAATATAGTACTTATCGTACCGTATATGAGTTGTTTGCACCGACCAAAACCGAAAAAGTCGCTGACGGCGGCATGGAGAATTTTGTAGAGTCGGCGGGAAAATACTTCGTATTGACCCGAGGAACGATTCAGAAATACAATCTTGACTTGAATAAGCTTGATGCGGTTACAATGAGTTTTAAATTCAATCGAGATCTCGAGAAAGAGTTCAATCAAATGTTTTATGAAACATGGGCCAATCTGGAGGAAAATTACTACGATAGCAACTTCCATGGAGTGGATTGGGTTGCGATAAAAAAGAAATATGAAAAGTATCTTCCAGGTATCAACGATAGGACAGATTTGCGCATCCTCTTAAATGATATGTTGGGCGAGCTCAATTCGTCGCATCTGGGTTTCAGTTCAATGGGACAGGAAGAACGTAAGCCGTTTGGTTTTGTAACGAATGAAATCGGTGTGACCTATGATTCCAGCAATCCTTACGAGATCAGCTATATTGTTCCGAATGGCCCCGCGGCAAAGAAAGAAGCTGATATTCATGCGGGTGATATCCTCATCGCGATTAACGGAACAAAATTGAATACGCAGGCAGACCGCGATAGTTATTTTACTTGGCCTTCACTGGAAGAAGAAATTCAATTGACCTTGAATCGTAATGGCAAGGAAATTCAGACAAACATTCGTCCGGTATCAAGCGCCGTGTTTAGAGATCTCCTCTACGACCAATGGATTAGAGATAACCGAAGTCGAGTTGATCAGTTGAGTAGCAATAAGATAGCCTATTCACATATGAAAAATATGTCGGATACTGAGTTACAGCGGTTCTTGATCGACATGGCCGAACAGGAGAATAACAAACAAGGGATTATTTTAGATTTGCGTTATAATACAGGCGGAAATGTACACGATGAGGTTTTAAGATTCCTGTCACAACGCCCTTACTTACAGTGGCAATACCGAGGTGGTAAACGTGCGCCACAAAGTAATTTTGCACCATCTGCCAAGCCTATTGTTTTATTGATTAATGAGCAATCGCTGAGTGATGCTGAAATGACTGCAGCGGGCTTTAAAGCACTTAAGTTGGGCAAAATCATCGGTAATGAGACCTATCGCTGGATTATTTTTACTTCTGCTAAAGGCTTAGTCGACGGATCAAACTATCGACTTCCGTCTTGGGGATGTTATACGCTTGATGGTCAGGATCTCGAACAAACTGGAGTTGCCCCAGATATTCTTGTAAAAAATACCGTACAAGATCGGATGGAAAATAAAGATCCGCAGTTGGAAAGAGCTATAAAAGAAATTCTTGACAGTATAAAATAAAGAAGTTAGCGCTAACATTACTTACTTTAAATAAACTGTCAAAAGTTGCAGTGCCCCCAAAAAGTTAGACACTTTCTGGGGGCATTTTTATGAACCTGATCTTCCGATTTCTGCTATATCGCTCTTCAGCGTATGATGTACTTCATTCGGGCCACCCTTTCCCTAAAAAGTCAACATATAATTTTAAGGTGTGTTATTAATTACCTGTTTATCAGTGTTTAGTGATTTTTGTGCTGTTTCATTATGCAATAGTCGATTTTCCTGCATCCCTTCTCAAAATATAAAAAAAGGAGACAACATGGAAAAGATTATATTACAAGTGAAGGACTCTTGCTCTGCAGAGTGGGATAAGATGACGCCACAAGAACAAGGGCGTTTTTGTGGTCAATGTGAGAAGATGGTTGTAGATTTTTCACAGATGGATGATCAGGAAATTGTAGATCAAATAAAAAAAGCCGGTAAAGGGCTATGTGGTCGATTTTATGAAGATCAGTTGATGCGTGAATTGGATATCCCTTTTTCTTTTTCTAAAAACCCTATTTGGCAAGGAAGATGGCCGGGGATCGCTGCGGGCCTCTTGTTGGTTGGATCCTTGAGCTTTCATGCTGCTCAAGCACAAAACAAATTGACTGGAGAAGTTGTCGTTGTCCAAACAAAAACAGAAAATGATCAGATAAAGCAGCAGGGGCAGGTTAGCTCATCAACAAATGATAATTCAACATTAAAAGGAAGCCCCGATAGCACAAAAGTAAGCATAAAAGGTAAAGTAGTTTGTGCTGGAAGCGATGTAAGTATGATGGGAACAGAGGTGTCCTTGGGAAATTACCGTACGCAAGTGGATGAAAATGGAGATTTTCAACTTTGGGTACCGCAATCTCTGTTTCGGGTAGATCAGGAGCTCCGTGCACAGATGTTAGGCTATAAAACGGTTGTGATTTCAATCAAAAAGGGGAGTAAAATACAACTGGATAAACCAATAAAAATGGAAGTTAAGCCAATGATTATGGGAAAGATTGCTGTGGCAAGGAAATAAGACGTTATGGAGCGAAAGAATAATTTGTTTAAATGACATATTTGAGTCTGTTTTTCTTATGGGACAGCTGCCAAAAATCTCGCTTGAATGTCATAAAAGTCAAAAAAATATTCTTTTCCACTTGACTTTTTCTACGGTGAACCTTACATTTGGATTATCGAATGACTTCGTAGCTCAGTTGGTAGAGCAACAGACTCTTAATCTGTGGGTCCTGAGTTCGAGCCTCAGCGGGGTCACTTTCAAAAAAGCCGTTTTACAAATGTAGGATGGCTTTTTTCAATACAAGTTGGATTATTTTCCCTAGGCAGCTATTAACTTTAAATCTTTTTTCTAATGTTCAATGTTATAATCATCGGATAACGAATCCATTATTTTTATCAGCTATCCCGTATTATTTCTGCTAGGAAAACATAAAACTCTTTAATCTGTTATTAATTCAGCGAATTTATTACGTAAATTTGTATTTCAGACGATAAGCTTATGGAAGACAAGAAGATTTCGATATTGTACGTTGACGACGAAGAAAACAATCTGTTTTCTTTTAAAGCGACATTTCGACTAAAGTATAAAGTGTTTACGGCAATTAGTGGTGCCGATGCAATCGATATTGTCAAAAACAACCAGATACATATTATCATTACTGATCAACGTATGCCGGAAATGACCGGTGTAGAGTTTTTGGAAGAGATTATTAAGATCAATGCAGCCCCAATGCGTATCCTTTTGACAGGATATACGGACATGGCAGCTGTCGTTGATGCGGTCAATAAAGGAAAAATCTTTCATTACCTCAATAAGCCTTGGAGTGAAGAGGAGCTCGATCAAACGATTCAACGCGCTTATGATGTCTATGCTGAGCGCCAAAAAATTGTGGAGACTAATTCTCAACTTGAGACTTCAAATGATCAGTTGGAGTTTTTGCTTCGGCAAAAGCTACTTTCCTAAAGGATTATAATTTTAGGAAAGTCAACTTTTATTTAAAATGTCTGTTTGCTTTGTGATGCTCTTCGCTGCCATCGCATCGGATTGCCGAAAGTGAAAGGATTATTTGCTCGGTATGACGACGGTAAAGGTTGTACCCTGATTGGGTTGTGATTGTACTTCGATTTTCCCTTGTAGTTTTAAGAGTGCATTCTGAACATTATAGAGCCCAAATCCCATGCCTTTCGCTTGATCACTGGCTCTAAAGAATAATTTAAAGATATCTTCAACATACTCTGGAGATATGCCTATTCCGTTGTCACTCACCATAATTTTAGCTTTACGTTCTGATACGGATACTGAGAGTTTGACGTACTGGTTTTCCTGCCCTTTACGTTGATATTTAAAAGCATTAGAAAGAAGATTATGCAAAATCAGTTCTACAAGTGCTTTGTCTCCGCTAAAGATTTCTTTTTGATCCACTGAAATTTCAAAAGCCACATCCTTATTTTGCGTATACATGCTGTAAAACTGGCGTATGTTGCCAAAGAGCTCTTCGAAATTTATCGTTGACAACATGAGTTCTCCTCTTCGTAAAAGATAATAGTCGCGCAGACTGTCAATATAAGCATCTAAGCTGACCAAGGAACTATCCATTAGTGATAACAACTCATGGATACGATCTATGCTGTCAAACTCTAATCCAAGTTTCACCGCAGAAAGAACCCCGGTCAATGGATCACGAAGATCATGGCTAACGCTATAAGCGAACTTATCTAATTCATCATAAGCTTTTTGTAGCTCTTGATTCTTAACCTCTAGCATGGAGTTTGCAACATAAAACTTATTAGCTTCTTCTATTGCGGAAACCATTTCTTCATTCATCCAGGGTTTTCGGACAAACCTAAAAATATGGCCCTTATTAACTGCATCAATTACAGTTTCCATATTGGCATAAGCCGTTAAAAGAATACGGATTGGTTTTGGAAAATCTTTTTTAATGCGGTGCAAAAAATCGATGCCCATCTCATCCGGCATACGTTGGTCACAGAAGATAATACGGATATCAGGATGAGCATGAAGGATCGTTTCGGCCTCACTCGTATTGGATGCTGTATGGATAGCGTAATCGTATCTAAAGTTCGCTTTAAAGCTAACCAAATTGTTTACTTCGTCATCGATATATAATATTTCAAGCTCCCTCTGCATAATTTTATTATATGGTTTTATCCCTTACAAAAGATATGAAAAAATAATAGTTAATTGAACTATTTTAAGTTTATAGTGGTATTAATTGTTTTGTTGAATTGGAATGAGGAGTGTAAAGCTTGTGCCCTGTCCCACTTCTGAATCTACGATAATTTTACCATGATGTTTCGCAATGGTATTATAGGCTATGGACATTCCCAAACCAGTACCTTCGCCAACGTCTTTTGTTGTAAAAAATGGTTCGAATATCCGTTCATGAATTTCTTTTGGAATACCTATACCATTGTCTGCGATTTTGATAAAGACGGAGGTATTATCCGCGTGAACTCCGGTCTCAATCCATATTTTACCACCAACATCGTGATTAAACTTCTTATTCACGGCGTAAATAGCATTTGTCACAATATTCAAAAAGACCTGATTGAGTTTGCCGGCATGACATTCGACCTTTGGCATATCACCATAGATCTTATCAACTTCAATCGTGTTATTTAATAAACTATTGAGGATAACCATTGTTGACTCCAACCCCTCGTTTAGATCTGCAAATTTTAATGTATCCTCGTCTACGCGCGAGAAGATCCGCAAACTCTTTACTATTTCGGCGGTCCTATGGGCCCCATCATGCATCCCTTTTAATAGAAAATCTACCTCTGTTTTCAGATAATCAATATCCAGGTCCTCCTTGAATTTTTTGATCTGCAATTGCTTTTCCGTTTCGGATATCCCCTCTTTAAAAGCTATACGTTCTACCTCCTCCAGCGTTTCCCAGATCATCTTGATATCACGCTTTAATGGAGCGACATTGGATGTAACAAAGTTGATTGGATTGTTGATCTCGTGCGCAACCCCCGCAGTCAGTTGACCAAGAGAGGCCATCTTTTCGGCTTCGACAAGTTGAGATTGTGTTTCCTTCAAGTGGGTAAGAGTGGTTTGTAGAGACTCATTAGATTCTGTTAATTCACGTGTCCGCTCATCTACTTTTTGTTCCAATACGATATTTTGCTCGCGTATCAACTTTTCGTTTTCTAATGAGATCGCTAATTCCCTGACTTGTGATGCTTCTTTTTCTTCTTTTAAGATATTGATACTATAAGCTAGACCGAAGGACAATAAGGCCATCTCCACAACAGATGCAATTTGTACGGCGTTACTCGTAAAATCGTTATATTTTAAAATGCCATAATCTTTCAATAAAAAGACGACAGAACCTAATAGTAAAATTGTCCAACCGTAAACAAAATATTTAGCTGGTTTATAGCCATTTATCATTACCCGATAGGATAAGTAAAGGACAAATAAAGAGCCTGCTCCTGTTGTTAGCTGCATAACCATGAACGCTGGTTGTGTAAGGTTGAGCAGTGTAAGAAGGCTACCAACGACAAAAAGGATGATAAAAGCAGTAATCACACGTCTTGACCGAGGAGCATTTTTCGGTAATTGAAGAAATGAATCTGCAAAAAGCAGGGCGCATAAGCCTGATAAACATCCGAAGATAATAGGACCTTTTGTTGCAAAATATGTCCAATTTGGCCACAGATACTGAAAACTATAACCTTTAATGCCCATTTGTGTTATTCCTGCACAAAGAACATAAAGGACATAATACAGATAGCCCCTTTCACGAACTGAAAAAAACAGGAATAAATTGTATATCGCCATAATCCCGACAATACCAATATAGATCCCGCTTATCAAACTGTCGTCATTCATCTCTTTTAAGAAACTGCGCTCGTTACTTAAATAGATCGGGAGAATAATCTGTTCCGTACTTTTTACACGAAGAAAAAAGATCGTTTTCTCATATCCGGGTAATTGGATGTCGAATGCGTAATTAGGAACCTTATATTTTCTAGCCGAAAAAGATTGATGCTCGCCCAGTTTGATCGATTTATAATGCCCATTTGATGATGGTACAAAAAGTTCGACCTCATCCAAGAGAGGGTAGGCAATTTCGAGCAAGAGTTCAAGTTTCTCTTTTCCCTTATTTGTCACAGGCAATCGGAACCAGATGTCAGTGGGTGATATGCCCAAATTGGGTACCTTGCTTTCTAACGACTGGAAGGAGGAAGCTGAAGTATCCGCAAAGTTAGGCTCTCCTTTCCCCATATAACGCTCGAGACCATATCCGATCAATACACGCTGCGTCGGTTGATCGATAATAACCTCTCCAAAACAAGTTGAACTGCACGTAAAAATAAATAAGAAGATCAAGTTAAGCCAGCATTTCATCACTATATGCTATTTTTTTGCTTCGGCAATAACTAAATTCATAGAAACAAGGAAACAACCCGCTTCATCAGCTTGGTCCAATGTGTTTTGAAATTCCTCCATTTCAGCTGTGCTCAACTTCCCTTTTTCGACCATCTCCAAAAGAATTTTATCTAAGAAAAGATAGCGGTTGGCTTCTTCTTTCGAGCGGGCTACCATACAGAATGTTTGCAATTGAACTTGTTTAAAGCCTTGAGTCAATAGGTCTGAAGTTAATTTATTCCCAGCCCAGCCATTATTGACTTTTTCTTCGGTCAAATAATGGCATATCTTAGCCTCAATACCCACATGCTTGCTGTAAAATGTCAGGCTATTCCAGATCGTCTCGACGATGACTAGGGGTTGACCTTCACGCAAAACACGGTGAACCTCAGCAAACATTTTCGGTGCTTCCGGAAGATGTTGTACAACACGTTCCATTCTGATGCCAGCAATGGAATTATCTGTAAAGCTAAGTTGATTAACTTCACCCTGAACAAAGTCGACGTTCTTTACCTCCACACTGCTTGTTTTGGCATGTTCGATTAAAGCCTTATCATGATCCAATCCAACGACAAGAACGTTATGGCCTAGCATATTAGCTAAATTGATGGCATCCATTCCAGTGCCACAACCTAGATCGACGACAACGCCCTCTTTAATCGTATTAAAAGGAGTATATGAATGTATTTTTAATTGTTTAAGAAAATCACCGGTATCCATTAAATAGCCGGCACCATAATGTTTAGTGTCCATTATAAGATATTTAAATTACGATCATCTGGTTTGTGATCTAATGATGTATGTTTCAGGTTTTTAATAATTTCATTTAAATCCCATTGATTGAGATTCGGAATATCGATTTGATAATGAATTTCAATTTCCTTATTCCGCAAAGTTTCTATGCGGACAATATTGGAATTATTCCGAAGTGATAAAATTGCATCTTTGTTTTCTTGATCGGCTTCGGTCAAGGTGTCAAGATTACGCATAATCATTACCGTAGCCAGCAGATCCAGCTTAGGATAATAGAACGTGCCATTATTTCCAACACTTGTATCAATGCGGTAGCCAACACTTTCTGCTAATTTCACCGTATAAGGAGCACATAAAGCAAAGAGCGATTTAATGCCAACCTGTGTGCTGATAGCGGCACCAGCCCTCGTCAAAAATATGCTGCCAATACCATATCCAGCGATCTCTCGGGAATTCCAAAGCCCACAACCTTCACCGGTTCCCTGTTGCGCATAATCATAAACAAGGTCTAAGATTTTGGCATCCATCGCTCCCGTGGCCTGTTCAATCGGAAGTGGTTCACTCCCTCCAGATACGTGTATACGTACTCCACCATAGACTTTATCACCATCAAGGGATTCTACGATCAGTACGAATGATGCGGGATTGTACATCCAGTCATTTTTGGAAGAAGTTACTTTCTTTACGCCTATAGCAGTTAACACATGCGCGTGTCCTTCTATGAAACGTTCACAGGTTTGGGGATCGTCGATAGCCCGAAATGCTCTTAGTCTTACTACTGGACGCCCGTCGTTGAATAATAATGCCACCGAATGCTTTGATTTATCGTTTAAACGCAAAACTAATCAATTAAATGCAAAGGTGTTTACTCTTCAAATAAATTATACCGTAATGCAACCGCCTGCACCATGTGATGGTAAAATTGTTTGATTCCTTTTTCACCTTGACGAGCCAAAATAGCCCGTTTTAACTGATGTCATCGAAAATACATTTTATCATCTTAAGATGTGGATTTTCGAGATACAATAAATTTGACCTTGTAAATATTAATGCCTCTGGAGGCTATTTTTATGAATCTGACCGTCTTTCATGATCAACAAAAAGTTTTTTTCTGGATCTGCCAATAGTTTTAAATTCTTAAGCGGATCTCCGTCTACAAGGATCAGATCTGCCAAAGCTCCTTCTTCTACTATTCCCAACTTGCCAGGATAAGGACTTCTTAATCCCGAAAGCTGCAGTAGCTCACCGTTGTCTTGAGTAATCATTTTAATGATCTCGGCATTTGTAAACCACTTTTGAAGTCGCAAAATAAAAGCATTCTGCATTTTATTCAGTTCCGGCTCAAAAAGGAAATCTGTACCCCAAGCTAGCTTTACTCCATATTTTTTAGCCATTGGCCATACTTTTTCCTGACCTTCAATGACGGGTTTACGCTTGATTCTTCGTTGTGGATCCATATCGGGCGTATCTTCCACCAGGTTTTGTAAACTAAGCCAGATATTTTTTTTTGCGATCAGCTGTAAAGTTTCTTCGTCGAGCAATTGTCCATGTTCAATACATTTTACACCAGCTTCGATCGCTCTTCGAATTGCTCTTGGCGTATACGCATGTACGGTGACATAGGTTCCCCAGTCTTCGGCTGCTTCTACTGCTGCTTTCATTTCGTCTAGCGTATATTGGGTAACATCCACAGGATCGTATGCTGAAGAAGTTCCCCCACCCGCCATGAGTTTAATCTGACTTGCTCCGAATCTCAGATTCTCTCGTACTGCAGTCAGAACCTCATCACGACCATCGGCGATGAATGTTGCTCCATATCGCTCCGCACGAGAGACAATACCAAAAAAACGACGCGATTTTTCCTCCGGTGTCCGAAAATCTCCATGCCCCGCTGTTTGACTAACAACAGCACCAGAAGGCCATATTCTAGGGCCTAGAAGCTTACCCTTGTCGATCGCCGCCTTTAATGGAAATATAGGGCCACCGACATCTCGTACACTTGTAAAACCCCGCATTAACATCTGTTGCGCCGAGAGCCACACCGTGTTGATCAAGAATTCCTCGGAAAGGTCATTTGTCATCATTTGAGGCATTGTCAAAGCTCCAAATACCAAATGGACATGTACATCAATCAATCCAGGCATTAGGGTTTTGCCTTTAGCGTTTATTTTAACGATATTCTTACCTTGCACGTCAATAGGAGATGTACTAATGGTTTGAATCGTGTTACCGTTTATTAAAACATGTTTTGGCGGAGTTAACATTTGAGTTTTATAATCGAGCAGTTTAACATTTTCTATTAAAACTTGCTTTTCCTGTGCTTGGATGACATGGATAAAAGCCGAGCAAAGAAATAAAGTAAGTAGTTGACCTAAACGCATAATTTGGAGAATTACGTTAATATATAATATGACAAATCAATTTTAATTCGAGCGACTAATGTTGGCTTGAAAAAATATCTTCTAAGTTAAATCATAAATTCAATATATTTCAATTTTTTCGCTATAAATTTTCACTCTGCCGGCCAAAAACGCTAAATTTATCCAATCATGATATATAAAAAGCCTGTTCTAAATTATTTAAATAGCGTAATTCCCAAAATTGTATCCATAAGAGAGCTGCTCTCCTATGCCTCTTTACTCGGCTTATCCGCTTATGTATTCCTACTGGTTTTTCAGCCATTTGGAACGTATAATTTTGAGCATGCCTATAAATTTAGCTTGTTATCCGGATATGGGGTTATATTATCCGTTGCATATGCCTTAATTTCTGTCCTCTTACGTAAAAAAAGAGGAACAATTGCGATAGAACTATTTCGTATTTTTCTTGTGCTCCTATTATCAGTTTTTTTAAATTTCGTCTATCATGGCTGGTTCATCAATCAGGCCCCATTACAGTGGAATAACCTCCCCTATATTGGATTTTACACACTTTCACTTTACAGCCCAATTGCTACGATTTATTTTTTACTTCGAGTTGATAAGCGTCATTCGTATTATGAAAAGAATAATTCGTCGATTGAACGTTTATCGATAAAGCCAGCGATCATATTGAGCCAAATGAATGACTGTCATTTGGGGCTGGTCGATATCCCCAATGGTAATCAATCGTTAAAGTTACTGCCGAGCGATTTTATTTTTGCAAAATCAATGGATAATTATTGCATGATCTATTTTAGGAAGGATGGTACGGTAAAGAAGCAGATGGTACGAATTACGTTGAGCCGATTGTCTGAACTCTTGAATAGAATGTCTATTCACCGATGTCATCGGTCGTTTCTTGTTAACTTTGAAAAAGTAATTGCAAAGGAAGGGAATGCCCAAGGTTTCTTGTTACGTTTTGCAGATACTGAAGATTGTGCTGTTATTTCAAGGTCTGCTATGGAATCAGTTAGACCGTATTTATAGGGCAGAAGATCGCCTCGCTGTTGTCAGTCAGCCCTAAGTCTTGCCATACGCCACATAACTTTGTTTACTCATCATGAGGGGCATAATTTTGCTCAAAAAAAAGATGAACACAAAAAGTTTAAACCTGCTGGTATTATTCCTGTTCTTCGGAATATACTTTATCCTTGATAATTTATTTTTTGCTAGGCTTCAACCCACGATGAGCAACTATGTCCACAGTAGATTTTTGGGGCATGTGCTGACGTATTCAATTAGCCTTGGACCACTGCTTTTGGGGGCAACGCTGCTTAAACCTAAAGTGCCGAATGAGTTCTTGGAAAAATTTGGTTTAAAGGGCTCTTTTTTACAGGGGCTATCTTTTGGAATTATAGCCACCTTACCCATGTTCTTGGGCTATGCCCTTGTTTTTACCTTCAACCGCAAAATAGATCCGAACACGCTATTAATAAATAGTGTGTCATCGGGTTTTTTTGAAGAAGTGATTTTTCGGGCCTATTTTTTTGGTTTAGTTTATCGCTATACCCGACTAGGTTTTATTCCATCCATTTTAGCCACCTCATTCCTTTTTGCTATACTGCATCTTTATCAGAGTCAGGATTTGGGAGAATTGGCCCTGATTTTTTGTACGACTTTCTTCGGCTCTATCCTATTTTCGTGGTTGTATGCCGAATGGAGTTTTAATCTTTGGATACCAATAGCACTTCATGTTTTGATGAATTTGGCATGGATGATCTTTGATGTTGCAGACAATGCTGCAGGAAATGGATGGAGCAATTTTTTCCGCTTCTTGACCATCTTTATCGCTATCATTAGTACAATTGTTCATGTACGGAAGTCAGAGGCCGGTTTACAAATTAAAGGGAAAAATTTATGGCTAAAAGATTAAAAATTCCGCGGGGTTTTAACGAGCCTTTGTGGCTATAGATATCCTATTCAAAGGATCTAGTCCAAATTTGGAATGAGCTTTAGATTTTACTTCGCTAAAACTGTGAACCTTTGGATAATCGTATTTGCTCTCGGAGAACCCCTGAAAACCAGTATTTTTTTTTGGCATGGGAATCGCTACCTTGACCTTTATGAATAGACAACTATTTTCACCCCTATCTTTATTCCTTGGAGCGACATTATTCATGGGAATCTTGAGCTGTGGTCACAATACGAGGGTTAATAATACAGATTTAAAGGATTCTTCTGAACTTAAAACCATTGCCGTGAAGGATACGATGGATGCTGCTAAATTTCCTCCTTTGCCGATTGACTATGACAGGACAAAGGTTTTAAAAAACACCTATGTTGTTGATCGTGCTGGAGTCGAACTTAGACAAGGTGCAGATGGAGCGGCTCCGCTATTAGGAAAATATCCCTATGGCACCAAGCTCGATGTGATCGGTGAAGAAGGAGAATGGATTGCTGTCATGGACCGTATACAGCGCGATTACAAAGGGAGAAATGGCGAAACAGGTGATATTACACGATGGGAAAAGGTGTATGTAGCGAAGTCCAAGCTGGGGAAACAGGATCAGATTACAATTTCCCCCAGGGATTTAAATTCAATCGTCTCACTTACGATAAATGGTAAAGAAACGTATTATGAAAAGGGGCATTCTTTAGATAAGTATCTCCAGTTAGAGTTGATTGATAAGCAAACGTTCCTAGCCGCTCAGAATACGGCTAAAAATTACTTGATCAAGGATACCCTGTCTTATCCTAAAAACGGAAAAACCCTAGAATTGCCTTTGACCAATGGAAAAAAGTTAATTTTTACAGATAAGGATATCGATAATGAATTGGAAGCCAGTTATTCGTATAAAGGACATTATGATTTTCTAAATGCTTTTGCTGTTGATGGGAATTACTGGGAAAGTGCTGATGTGCGGCTTTTTGATAAACAAGACGGTCATCTTATTGTGGAATGTGGAGATTATCCCTTCTTTTCTGCCGATAAAAATTATCTGATGACTTTACACGCTGATCCCTATGAATCGACGGGTGACTTGCAGCTCTTCCACGTGAAACAAGGAAAGGTGACGCCGATGCTTTTTGTTAGTTTTAAAGAGTGGATGCCAACTTGGAAAGAGGAATTGATATTTTGGGGCAAAGATGGATGCATATATACTGCTGCCAACCATATTGATGGCTATTGGGGCGATGAAGGATCGTTGAACGAACGATCACAGTTTATCCGAATAAGGATATTACCTTATTAAAGATCTATATAATTAAAGACGGGCATAAACTGTACTTTTATTCATTTGCTGTAGGCGTATATATTTACTATTTTTCTGTTTTAAGTAAAACTATTCTGGCATGCACCTGTTGTATTCCATAAAATAGATTATAGTTTGTAATTTAGCTGGATGAAACTAAGAATATTATCGTTATTTACTATCCTTTTTCTCTTTACTACGTTGTCTAAAGCACAAGATAAGCCCTGGAAACAACATAATAAATGGATCTGGGGTCCTTCAGTAGGGTATCAGTATCAAAGTGGTAATTTTCTGAAAGTTTCGGGCTGGGGATTATTTGCCCCGAATGATTTTCAATATATGAAAATTGATGCCGGAGCTAATTTCAGCTGGATGGAAGGTAAAACGACGGTTATTCCAGAGCTGGGATTTACTTACTATCTAAATGATTTTGTTTTTTTCCCTTTTGTGAAAGCAGAGTTAACACCTTACACTATAACGCCAAAAGTGGGGGCCAGTCTATTCTCCATTGTGGATCTGGGAATAGGTTATGGATTTGATTACAATACGAAGAAAAATTTTAAGCCGATTGACGGAATTACCGTTTCAGTAGGGGTAAATATTCCGCTCAATTTTCATATTTATTAATTGAAAAATGCGCAGTAAGACGATTTATAAACTCCTGGGGTCACTTGTTGTGTTGTTAGCGCTGGTTAGCAACCTAAAAGCGCAAGATTATTTAATCGGTCCTTCACTGAGTTATCAGTTCCAAAAAGGCAGTATATTAAAAACCGGCGCTTATTTCGCATTTCCTTTTAGTGGAGATCATATACTGCGAGCAGATGCTACAGCTAACTTTACATGGACACAAAAAAAGTTTGCCGTAATCCCTGAGGCCGGAATAACGTATTATCCCCAAACATATGTCTTGACTCCTTTTGTTCGTACAGAACTTACTCCATATACCATTACCCCCAAAGTTGGAGTGAGCTTGGCTACATTGGTGGATCTTGATTTTGGTTATGGATTATCCATCAATGAAAAAAAAGATTATAATCCGATAAAGGGTTTTGCGGTGTCTCTTCGATTTAGTATTCCGCTAAATTATCGGATCAATATGTAGCTCAGATTCTTCAATCAGCTTGTATATTTTCTCTGGGATATTTGCTTACCGCATGATTATGTCGTCGCTACGGTATCAGTATGCCCGCGTTAACTCCTGCTCGGAAGAAGTCTTTTGGTTTTTCCTGAATTAGTTGTCCAGCCAGTCTTTGAAGGCTGAGACTTTCTCCCGGGAGACAATGAGCTCTTCGGATTCATAATGCTTGAGGTATATTTTTAGCCGGGCATTGGAATGTACAGCAATATTTTTGATGGCATCAAATTGAATAATCGTGCTTCGATTGATCCTAAAAAATGCTTTGGGTGACAGTTGCGGTGTTAGTGCGTCCAATGTCTGATCCAAAAGATAGTTTCCATTTTCGTTGGTATAAAGGTAAGTGCCTTTGTTTTCGCTGTAAATGCATTCAACTTGCTGGCTTGTCACAACTTTTAGACTTTGGCCGATTTTGATTGTAAAGCGTTCCTTAAATGTTGGGGCAGGGTTTCTAAACAACGCTTGAAGCGATGCCAGATCAAACTGGGGATTGGGGCGTCTAAATTGGCGGAATTTTTCAATTGCATTTTCCAATTCTTCATCTTCAATTGGCTTCAGCAGGTAATCGATGCTATTTTGTTTAAAAGCACGCAACATATATTCATCGTATGCGGTGGTAAAAATAATGGCCGAACTGGGTTTCACCTGCTCCAGGATGTCAAATGAAATCCCATCCGCGAGCTGAATATCCAAAAAAAGGAGGTCTGGGTCACTGTTTGACATAAACCACTCAATGGATTCTTCCACAGTTTGCAGTACAGCAGATACGGTGTAACCGAGTTCCTCAAGTTTTCTTCGAAGTAATCTCGCCGATGGAAGTTCGTCTTCTATAATTACTATTTTCATTACTTTTTTACGTGCTTATCGATCATCAGACCGTTGTATTGCTTAATTTGTTGAATCGTTGTGCCCATGCTATTGTTTTTGCTGTGCTTAGCTCCCGCATGTTTATTAAGAGCAGGTTACTTTTAAAAGACTATTTCATGGATAATAGGCAGTCCGACAGAAAATAATAGATCACTTTCTTGAATATACACAGGTAGATTGGACAGTATAGCATAACGTTCCTGAATATTTTTCAAACCGATTCCCGAATGATCATGGAGCACTTTCTTTTTTTGAAGATTGTTTTCAACATAGAGGTAATTATTTTTTCTATAAATCTTCAATAAAAGCGGCTTCCTGATCGAAATAATATTGTGTTTGATTGCATTTTCGATCAGTAATTGAAGGGAAAGCGGTAATATAAAACCAGTATGCTGTTCCGCATTGATCTGTAGATCGATCTGTATACCGGTTTCGAAGCGCAGACTCAAGAGGTTTAAATAAGCCTTTGAAAAAGTAAGCTCTTCCTGTAAAGAAACAAGGCTTTTGTCCCTTTGTTCCAATACATAGCGATATATCTTAGAAAGGTCTGTCGTAAACATGCTGGCTTTTTTAGGGCTTTCCTCAATTAATCCATTCAATACATTCAGGCTGTTGAACAAAAAATGTGGGTCGAGTTGATTCTTGAGCGACTCAAATTGTGCTGCTATTTGTTGTTTTTCCTGATGAGATTCTTTGATTTGGTAATCTTTGAATCTTTTATAGAAATAGAAACCAAAAAAAATCATTGAAATGCACCAAGATATCATCGCGGTTTGAAAATAATATGCAACACGTTGTTGATGAATAAATTGGTGGAAACGCTGAGCGAAATTTTTGGGAACACCCGGGTTAAAAAGTCCGGAGAAAAAAGCATTGACAATAAAAACGACCAGTACGGTCAAGAAAAAACTGATACTGTAAAAAACAATCATCTTCTTCCCAAAATCTTTACTGTTCGGGTACTTTTTTCCGACCCATTTTGATAGATAGCTGTGACCCAGAAAGAGAAAAAATCCATATAGTAAACCTCGGACCATATTAGGGTGAAAGATGATGGATACCCAAGGGACATCATTATGGTCAAGCTTGGCCACAACCACAAAATAGATGGTCACGACCAGGCTTGCGAGTAGTGCTTGTATAATCGCTTTAAATGGTGCTTTTTTCACAACGTGTTATTTGCATTCCTTTACGAGTTGTTCTGCCCGATCTTTGCCCCATGAAGGTGCAAATGGCGTAGTAATCTTCTCTTCACCGAATAAAGATAGTGCTTTCTTTACATCCTCACATTCTTTGTTGGTATCCTGGTTAAAATATTTTTTTGCGTTTATTTGGAATTCCGCTAGTCCCAATACAGCCCGGGGGTTGTTTGGCGCAAGGGAGATGGCTTTTTTATATAGAGCTATAATCTTAGGCGAAAGCTCTTTGGCTTTTGTCATGGGATCTGTGATCATCAATGCTGTTTGGTTCATCGCTTTCAGTACAAGCCATTCTGAATTGTTGTCCTGGGCGCTATTGTTTAGTATTTCTTCTGCAGACTGTATATATTTTGCCTGTGTCTCTTTATTTTTCTCCCTAAAGGATGCTGTTGCCAGTACCATGGCCTGATAATAGGCAGGAATCCAATTGTCCTTTTCTGCCTGTGCAATACGTTCTAAAAGAGCGGCCGCTTTTTGTGTCTCTCCCGATTGCCATAGACTCATGGCTTGTCCCATACTTTTTTCAAAATTGCCTTGTGCAAACGCGCTGCCGCTTATAAGGCAGATGAGGACGATAATAAATGATTTCATGATCTTTCGTTTTTAGTTTAAATATTTTTCTAAGTTATTGCTGTTGTGTTTGATGTATATGTTATTGATTGTTATTGAAGTTGGCAATCCTTCGCTGCAAACAGAAATAATTTTGGATGGACCGACGTATTTCGATGATGAGTTGATGCTTATTATAGATTGTCCAATTGATTGTCTTTTTCATTTTTACTGATTGTCCAGAAATAGCCTAGAAACACAAAGCGCTTGGCGGTAGGGACAATCGGTCTACGGTCATAGATTCCTTGTGAATTTGGTCGGTCTGCATATTGATAGCCATAGATTGGGCTAGCGCCAAGAACATTACTGACGGAGAAATGGATAATTTTTTGCTGGCTATAAAGGAACGACCAACTCATAGAAAGATTGTTGTAACCTTTTGTATGGCTATTCATAAATACTGTTTGATTGGGATCATTGTAATTTCTGCCGGATACAAACGAATTTGTCACACTGAGCTGTGAACGTAGACTGGGTAGCCAGTATTTTCCAACGATATAGAAACTGTGTTTGTAGACATAAGGGGGAGTAACTGTTGTCGGATAATTCGCGTCATTTCGCTTACTGTCCGTATAAGAATATGAAATCCAGTATTGGAGGTTTTTGATGCTGCTGTTGTTTTTGTAAAATAGGTCAAAGCCTTTGACCTTACCGCTTCCGTTATTGTCATATTGGGTGTCGTAATTTGGCGTCGCACTGTTGTATTTTACCAAATTGTTGTATTCTTTATGATAAGCTTCTAAGCGAAGTAAGTGCCCTCCACGGGCATAGAAATAATTTGCGATATAGTGATTGGCTTCCATCCAGCCAAGCTGAGGGGCATATTTTAATAGAGGTGTTGGTGCCTGCTGATGGAAGTTCCCATAGGCAAGTGAGAGCTGCGTATATTTATCTAATGCGTAGCCCAGCGAAGCTCTTGGTTCTAAAGTGTTCTTCGACTGCAAATTGGAGGAGGTTTCTCGTAAGCCGATTTTCCCGATTAAGTTCGGGAGGATGCCGAAGGTCGTTTCCGTAAATACGGCGGTCATCTTGCTATGATACCCGTAGTGATAACCAATGGTTTGTCGGTGATATTCTTCTTGATAATTGGTGTCGAAATATTCTATTCCGCCAATACTTTTAATCTTATTGTTCCAGACCTTACTTAGCATTCCTTTTAAGTGAAGACTTTTTTCTTCATTAGGTAGGTAAACGTCATCGTAGTGCAGCTTATCGGTCAGGTAGCCTAGGCCAATGCCGGACTGGAAAGTCCATCGGTTTCCCAGATTCTGACTGTAACTAATGTTGGCGTAGGCATTGTTGGATTTCTTTTTCAATGGGACAGGTTGCTCATAATTGATGTCTGCTTGGTAAAGTCCCATATTTTCGAAATTGTATGCCCCATAGATATTTAGAAAGCCTTCTTTAAACTGATGGCGATAGATCATTTCTCCGGAGGCGTTTTCATAGGGTTTTGTCCATTTGATATCTGGCGTAATAATTTTGGAATAAGGTTTTAAGTTGGTATAACTGCTGTTGAAGGTGAGGGAGTTTTTGCCCCATTGTAAGGTATGTCCCAAACCTAGTCCAACGGAAGATAGTGAAAACTCTGTTTTGCGTTGTTCTATGGTATTTTCGGTGTTTAGGGCTAGAATGCTGGATAGCGCATTACCAAATTCTGCCGAATAACCACCTGTAGAGAAATTTACGCCTTTAAAGAGCATGGGTGAAAATCGACCCCTTACAGGAACTTCATTTGGTGTTGCGGTGTAAGGTTGGGCTACTCTGATTCCATTGATGTAGGTCTGTGTTTCGGAGGCATCTCCACCGTGAACCATAAGACGTCCATTTTCTCCCCCAACCTGTGCACCGGGCAATGTTGCTAATGCGCTGATGATGTTTCCCATGCTGCCTGCCGTAGTGACAATATCCAATGGACTCATTACCGTGTTTTTTCCGGAGCTATTGGCTTGTAGCACCCCTGCCTGAATCGTGACTTCCTGTAGGCGATTCTCACTTTCTTGCATTTGAATAATAAGCAATTCTTTCTGAGGAAGCTGGATAGACTTACTATATGTTGGGAGGCCCACAACAGACGCTTTCAGCATTTTAGTACCTTGTTCACTAGTTTCAAACATAAAGTTTCCAAGCGAATCAGTCGTGCCGCCATCATAGGTGCCTTCAATAAAAACATTGGCTAAATATATCGGTTTGCCGTTTTTGCCCAGTACTTTCCCTTTTAAGATAGACTGTGCCGATACGATGGTAATACTTAAAAATAGTAAGGTTAATAACAGCTTCATTTTTCTTTATTTTTATTCAAATATCAGCGGCTGTAAGTGCTTCTGCGAAAAAGAGTGGATGGAATGTCAAAATATCATGACGAATTGCAGGATTCCAACTTTATGCTGTAAATTGATATCGAAAAGCAAAATTTCCTTCCTAAATAAGTTCCGCAATGGAAAGATGGGAACGTACTATATTGCTTTTATATGCGATGAAGTTATAGGGATATAAAAGCCTTTTACTTTCGTTGGATATTGAAAATGAGAGTTTAAAATTAAGTCAAAAAAATGCGAATAACCATTTTAGATGACTATCAAGATGCTGTCCAACAGTTGGACTGTTTCAAAATTCTTGATGGTCACGATGTCCAAATATTGAAACAGTCCTATGCAGATCCGGCTTTACTGGCGGAAAAATTAAGCGATACGGAAGCGCTAGTGCTCATTAGAGAACGGACCCAGATTACAGAAGAACTGTTGTCCCAGCTTCCCAAGCTAAAGTTGATCAGCCAAACGGGCAAAATTTCAAATCATTTGGATTTGGCTGTTTGTAGCCGCTTTCATGTGGCTGTTGCAGAAAGCATGGGTTCTCCTGTTGCTCCAGCTGAATTGACCTGGCTTTTGATCATGAATGCACTCCGAGGTTTACCTAAGGCTCTTTCAGATATGGACAAAGGCCTATGGCAAACGAACATAGGAGAATGTGTCTCCGGAAAAACAATAGGGATATGGAGTTATGGAAAAATAGGGAAGCGAATAGCGCAATATGCAAAGGCTTTTGGTGCCCAAGTAATTGTTTGGGGAAGCGAAAATTCCCGAGAAGAAGCTGTAAAAGACGGTTTTTTAGCTGCAACAAGTAAATCCGATTTTTTTCATTTTTCAGATGTTGTTACTTTACACCTTCGGTTAGTGCCTGCGACGCGAGGTATCGTAAAGCTCGAAGATCTCCGGTCTATGAAGCCGACTGCACTTTTTGTCAATACTTCCCGTGCAGAGTTGGTTGAAGAGGGTGCACTATTGACCGCGCTCGAAACAGGTGTTCCGGGAATGGCTGCGGTAGATGTCTATGAGTCCGAGCCAGTCTTTGATCCTAACTATCCTTTATTGCAGCTACCAAATGTGCTCTGTACGCCACATATTGGCTATGTGGAGAAGAATGGTTATGAACGATTATTTAGACTTGCTTTTGAGAATATTGTAGCCTTTTCCGAGGGTAATCCACAGCATATCGCTAACCCCGAAGTCTTGACCCGCTAATTAAATGAATCGGCTATATATAGATGAATAATTTTACACATTTAGAACAACCAACAGGTCGAGTTATTGTGGTCGGCGGTAAGGAATATCTTTTTTTCGGTGGAACTTCCTATCTAGGGCTGGCAACAGATCAAGCATATGCTGCTATTTTCATAGAAGGTATACAGCGATATGGTATTAACAATGGCACTTCACGAAATAATAATGTGCAACAGGCCATATTTGATCAAGCGGAAGAATATGCTGCAATGCGTTTTGGTTTTGAAGCAAGTCTGTTGCTCTCAAGTGGATATCTGGCGACGCAATTTCTTGTAAGAACCTTGGCGGCTGAAGGCGAAGTATTGTACGCACCCGCATGTCACCCTTCTTTATGGTTAGATAAAAAGCCTGCAGCAACTGGACATTTTGTTGACTGGGCCAATGCAACGATCGAGTATATCAATCATTCAGCCCAAAAATCATTTATCATCGTTAGTAACAGCTTGGACAATATGCGCCCGGAATTATACGATTTCACTGTTTTCAATCGTATTGATCCGGGTAAAAAAATTATACTGCTCTTGGATGATTCTCACGGAATAGGAGTTTTGCGCAAGAATGGCATTTCATTAGATAAAAGTAGTTTTCAACAGACTAATATTGAGCTGATTGTCGTCGCATCCTTGGCAAAAGGCCTGGCAACAGATGCTGGATTGATTTTGGCCGATGAGGAACGAATTAAGTATTTCAAGCGATCAAACTTTTATACAGGGTCTTCTCCAAGTTCGCCAGCGAGCTTATACGCATTTATCCATGGAGAGCAGATCTATTTACAGCAATTCGAAAAGTTGCAGTATAATATTAATTCCTTCAAAGCACATATGGGGTCTGGATTAAACGCTGTTGCTAATTTTCCGGTGTTTTCATCAACGGATACGGGCCTTTATGCGAGGCTGATGAATGCCGGAGTACTTGTGTCAAGTTTCCCTTATCCCCTTGCCACAGATCCCCTATTAAATCGGATTGTGGTAAATGCACACCATACCAAGGCGGATTTGAATCAACTAAGTCATGCAATTGGCATATATTGATTTTTATATGACAACTAATAAGTCAACATCTTGTAAATTAGATAATTGTTTTTATTTTTGAGGTTTATTTAAGGGTTGGTCGAACATAGTGTCTCGTTAATTGATTGTAAATGTTTGGCTTTTGGAAGCTTATTTATCAAAAAAGTATTTAAATAATTTCCATTACTCATTTTAAAACAATACTTTTGCATCCCCAAACATTAGTTGGCTTAAGGGTTGAAAAATAAATAATTACAGTAAAATAGATATGACTAAAGCAGAAATTATTGCAGAAATCTCTACCAAAACTGGCTTAGAGAAGGTAGATGTTCAAGAAACCGTAGAGGCGTTCTTTAAAGTTGTCAAAAACGCAATGATCGGAGGAGAAAATGTATATGTAAGAGGTTTTGGTAGCTTCGTAGTCAAAAAAAGAGCTGAGAAGACTGCAAGAAACATTTCAAAAAATACAGCAATCATTATCCCTGAACACTTTGTTCCTAGTTTCAAGCCAGCAAAAATTTTCGTAGAGAAAGTAAAGAATGGCAATAAATAATCTTTAAAATAGATTAAAATGGCAAAAACCAAACAGATAATAGTCATAGGATCAGTAGTAGCCTTGGTTGCTGTGCTTTTAGCGCAGCCTATTAAAGGTTTGGTGAACAAAGAAAAACAAACTGCTGCAGCATCTGAGTCGAAGCCGTCCAATGAAGTAAATTTGGAAAATATATCTTCGATGACAAAACAAGGTTTAGATGCTAGTTTAGTCAAAGAAATTTCCGATATTGAGGGCCAAGTTGCAAAAGCTTCTGGAGAGGATAAGATAAAGCTGTTGCAACAGTTGGCAAATAAGTGGGATGATGTCGCAAAACCAGCCCCTCAGGCTTTCATCTATGAGGAAATGGCGAAGGTTTCACCGAAGTTTGAGTATTGGTTGAAAGCAGGTAATGCTTATCGTGCCGCTTATACAAATTTGCAGGATTCTACTTTAGCTCAAGCGTTGAATCAAAATGCTATTCATGCATATGAGGCTGCGTTAAAAGCGAATACAAGTAGTTTGGATGCAAAAACAGGATTGGGTGCCGCAATGGTATCGGGAACGAACAATCCTATGGCGGGTATTGCCTTATTGCGAGAAGTCGTTGCTGCCGATCCTAAAAACTTAGAAGCAAACAAAACTTTGGGATTGTTTTCATTACAGTCCCGTCAGTTTGACAAAGCCATCGAGCGTTTTAAGACCGTTATCGATCAAAAACCCGATGCTGAGTCATACTTTTACTTAGCCACAGGCTATGAAAATATTGGGATGAAAAAGGAAGCCGTTACAGCTTTTCAAAAAAGTAAGGAACTTGCAGCCGATCCTTCCCTATCACAATTCATCGATCGAAAGATTGCTGAATTGAGCAAGTAATTAATTTATTATTTTATAATCATTAAAAAATTTAGCTATGCCAAGCGGAAAAAAAAGAAAAAGACACAAGATGGCTACTCACAAACGTAAAAAACGTTTAAGAAAAAATAGACACAAGAAAAAATAGTCTTGTGATAAGCTTTTAAACATCTTGGCCCATTTTGCTGAGATAGCTTTACGAAACGATCTACATGTCTGTGAAGGGGATGTAGATTGTTTTTTTCGTAACAACGTTCTTTAAATGTTTAATCGGATACCCAAGATTGCGATAGGATATTGCATAGGTATCAAAAATGAGTAGCTTTTGGTAAAGGAATTAATTATCGATTCAACTCCTGATAAAGGGGTAACTATTGCTTTACTACAAGATAAGCAGCTTGTTGAACTTAACCGCGAGCCCGCAAATAATAACTTCGCTGTTGGAGATATCTATCTCGGACGTATCAAGCGAATTATGCCTGGGCTTAATGCAGCTTTCGTAGATGTAGGCTACGAAAAGGATGCTTTTCTACATTATTTAGATTTGGGTCCTCAAGTTCAATCTTTGCTAAAGCTTACGCGTATAGTGAAGAATGGCAGTTATCAAGAGAAACTGCTCAATAGTTTAAAACTTGAAAAGGATATCGATAAAGCTGGTAAGATCTCTGATGTCTTGAGCAAAAATATGCTCGTGCCAGTACAAATCGCCAAAGAACCCATTTCAACAAAAGGACCGCGTCTGAGTTCAGACCTTTCAATAGCAGGTCGTTTTGTCGTTTTGGTACCTTTCTCAAGTACTGTTTCCATTTCCAAGCGTATCAAAGGTAGTAATGAACGCAACCGCCTAAAAAAGATTGTCGAAGGGATTAAGCCAGCTAATTTTGGTGTTATCATTCGTACAGTTTCCGAAGGTAAGGGTGTTGAAGAACTACAACGTGACTTATTGGACCTGATCTCAAAATGGGAACTATTTACCAAACGTCTTCGTAATGCTGAACCGCCTCAAAAGGTTCTTGGCGAAATGGATCGTGCATCCACTATTCTACGGGATATTTTGACAGACGAGTTTTCACATATTTATGTTAATGATCCTTCGATCTTCGAAGAAACAAAATCATATATACACGATATATCTCCAGATTTGGAGAAAATTGTCAAACTTTATAAACATAAAGAGCCAATTTTTGATCATTTCGGAGTTGAAAAGCAAATCAAGGCAGCTTTTGGCAAAACGGTAACATTGCCTGGTGGTGCGTATCTCGTTATTGAGCATACCGAAGCCCTGCATGTCATTGATGTCAACAGTGGTAACCGTTCTGCGAATAAGGAGAATCAGGAAGACAATGCATTGCTGGTCAATATGGAAGCAGCAAAAGAAATTGCGCGACAGCTGCGTTTGCGTGATATGGGCGGAATTGTAGTCATCGATTTTATCGATATGCATAAACCCAATCATCGAAAAGAGTTGTATACGTTCTTAAAAGAATGTATGGTAGCGGATAGAGCGAGACATACGATTTTGCCTCCAAGTAAATTTGGATTGGTTCAAATTACACGTCAGCGCGTTAGACCTGAAATGAATATTGTCACAAACGAAAAATGTCCGGCTTGTGATGGTACAGGTGAAATCCGATCAAGTATTGTCCTTATGGATGATATAGAAAATAATTTGAGCTTTATTCTTCAAGAACAGAACGAAAAGAAGGTGACCTTATGTGTTCACCCTTATATAGACGCCTACATTAAGTCTGGTTTGATTTCTAAAAGAATGAAATGGTTCATGAAGTACGGAAAATGGATTAAAGTAAATCCAATGACGTCATATTATCTAACTGAATTCCATTTCTTCAATGCGAAGGATGAAGAAATTAAGTTATAATAGAAAGAGATTAACGAAAAGGGTTAGTAGTGATACTAACCCTTTTTTGTTTTTATAGCATTTAAATTCCTATAAGAAACCTATTTGATATGGTAAATTCCCCTAAGGAGAGCCGTTCGTCCCCGCAGTTCATAACGATTCTGCGACTGTACATTGGCTGTTATGGAGTTTGTTTCAAAACTTTTTATATTGGCTAGGTTGCGTATATCCAGTTCAAAATCCATTCCCCATCGACTATATCTTGTCATGACGTTGCAGAATAAATAATTTGTATTCTTATAATCAGGCTGTTTGTTAAAAAGGTGCTGAAGATTCCATTTAAGTAATACTGATTTTGTGATATTGATGGGGAAGTTCATCGATTGCGTAATAAAAAGAATACGACGATCTGACGATGCATTGCCCTGGGAGGAAAATGATAGATTAATGGAGCTATTATAATCTAGTGCTATCCTTCTGAAAAATTTCTTGTTGAAAGCAGGTTGTAGTTCATAAGAAGTAATGGCAATGGGTAATATTTCCTTGTTAAATAACTGATTGTAGTTTGATCGTCTCCAATTGAATTTCAGTTTGAATAGGGCCCCTAGCTTGAATATATATTTATCAAGACCGATGGTAGCTGTATAGCTGTGCATAGAATTTTCTTTTGCAATCAGTTGTGTCGCCGTCAATGAGTCTGTAACTGTAGTGGCTATCATATTGTTTGTTGAGTGAATTTCATAACCTAGTCCAAAATGAAAAAACAGTAATTTAACCGATTGTCCCAATTTATAGTTCAAGAAAAAATCATTATTTCTGCTCACTGGATTGGCTGAGCTATTATAAGATCTAGTTCGGTAATTTTGGATAATCAAACCGCGATAAACAGCATCTATATTTCCCAAGTTGTTGCTATTTTTATAGGAAAATGCAAGTTCATCATCATAGCCAATATGGTATCGAGCGCTAAAGCTGGGTGTAAATTGGATGAGATTTTTCCAATTATTGAGCTGATAATTTTTGTCTTCAAAACGGGTATGGATAAAGGCGACAGGCAAGGATAAATTTGATTTAAAACGCTCTTTATTCCAAGCATAATGTGCATTGAATTCACTGGATGTGCGTAACCAATTCATTCTATTTATTGTTGAATCTAGCAACGGATTGAAAATTTTTTCTCCCTGTAGGAGTTCGATGTTAGATTCAAGGCGTTGATTTTCTAATTCGAGCTTTATACCGTAGTATTGGTTTATTTTACCGCTGGGGAGGCGATATCCCAGCGAAGCGACAGTATTGAAGGTCGGTACATTGACATGTTGGATTATCTTATCAAATATGACTGGATAAAACAGGTCATTGAATACTTCGGTAGAACTGCGTAGTCTCTGGGGCTTTGTATAATATTTACTAGACCATTGAAGTTGGATAATATTTCCATTTTTAAGCTCCGGCATATAAATCAGTTGATTGTTGATCGTTTTGGACCTATGATGAATATTGTTGTCGATCGGTATTGTATCTGATGAGATACTCGATTCGGAATCCTCACTATTTAGCCCCATTGTTAAGGAATTTTTAAAGTAAAAATGATCGGTATTGCGCTCAACTGTCACTTGCCCGGTCGCGGCCTTAGTGTTAATTTGTGCAATCTGAATCTCATGGAATGAAATATCCCCCTTTTCAGTATAATAGGTGTTTTTCCCTTCATAATGAATGTTGTTTCTGTCATATAATCCCTGGATATTCGTACGTAGCGACCAGTCTTTTTTAATCGGTTTTGAAAAATTGAAATCGAAAAGGCCGGTCTTATTCTGGAGGTAATCTCTTTTCTCTAAAGGAGGGCTGCCGATTGTTCCTAAAGAAAGTAGATTGTCAATTTTTGCCTGTGATCTCGTTTCTTCCATGTAAATAGCAAGATCCTGACCGATGTTATTTGCTTTCAGGGCATTGAGAAATTTCACTTTTTTGTTAAACATCATCGTGTTTAGATCTCCATCGAAATGTTTGGGAGTTCCCAATCCGAGCATTATGCTACCGGACGGCTTTAGTTTAGCTTCTTCTTTTATTACCAGGTTTAGCGCAACATCATCACTATACCTTTTATTTTTGAGCAATTTAATATGCTCATGATGAGATATGACTTGTATGTCTTTAACTAAATCTGGGGATATTGATTTTGTCCCCAAACCGTATTTTTCAGCCAGCAAATCATCCCCATCGATATAAAAGTTTGAAATGGATTTGCCCTGGTATTTCACTTCACCATTTTCAAGGACTTCCAGCCCAGGCATTCGCTTCAATACATCGCCGATAGTTCGATCATTGGAGTCAGCAAATCCAGCCACGTTGTAGGTGAGTGTGTCCCCGCTGCGTGCTATTTTAGGCGCACTTTTGATCTTGACTTCCTCCAATAAAATAGTGGTTTGTTCGAGTATGATTTGAAGGTTGCGTAGTTGGCTCCCAAGTGTTTGGCTGAAACGTTTGTACCCGATATGGTTGATCTCTATGTAGGCATTTGTTAGATCCTTGGATGTTATCATTTCAAAATGCCCAAGAGCATCCGTTATTTTAAAGGAAATTACTTTTCCATCACTAGATTTTAGATTAACGCTTGCTGCGCGAATACCTTGCTTACTCGTGTTATCTAATAAAACCCCGGAGATCTGATGTTGCCCATAACAGAAATAGCCGCATAGCCAAAAACAGACAAACAGCACAAAATTTTTGGGCATAAACTATGGCGCTAATTCGATAGGATTGTTTGTTTGTGTTGAAGGGGCTTGACCTTGAACATCGAAGCTGATTTGGACTTTAGAATAATCGATCTGAAAAGGGTTTGCGCGACCAGTTGCCCCAAGTGTTTCATAATAGGCGCTGGGATTCTCTTTAAATGCCGTTTTTAGTCTTTGAATTTCCTCTTTTTTTGCGGGTATAACACTTTTTGAAGGCTCAATTCGAAGTGATTGGTCCGAAGGTTGTTTTTGAAAGCCGGCATATTCCCAGCTGACGTCGTTTTTGGAATCTTGTACCGAAAGAATAAGCCCCGGTAGTCCATGTAGCTTCCATGGTCCAAAAGAAAATGGCAGTTCTGTCGTAAACCAAGCCGTGTAATCCCTTCCTTTAAATCGACATGTGGCCTTTTGACAAAGGTATCCACCGATAGTTTTAGTTTTATCTGTTATTTCCCAGTCCTGGCTTTCGTAGGGAGCTTCGCATGAATAAGCATCTGCCGGAGACGATATTCCCGCTATATGAATGGTCTTTTTTAAAGAAGGATAAATAATGTATCCATCCAGAACCGGGGGACTGGCAGGCATTTTTAACGTTAAATTGCCGTCAAAATCTTGAGCTGCAGTTTTGGCATCTAACTGTTGTTTGACGAGAATATCTGAGTAGGTTCTATAGAGACTACTTTCTTTACCGAGATAGGTGACTGTTTCATCCGTTAGCTGTACCGCATTTTTGGTCGTATCGTTGTTATGTTTAAATTGATAATGAACTTCGGCGATAACTTTTTCTTGTGCTTTCAATGAAAATAGGGCACAGACAAGCAGTGCAAAAATAAGCGATAATGTTCTCATCACAATTGTTATAAGGTTCTTTTAAAAATATGAAATTTTTTTTATGATAGAGAACAATTGTTATTTTTTTTAAACCCAATGGATAATTATACCGTCTTTTTCCATTTTTCGGAAGTAAGTCATTTGCCTTTTGGCATAGCGATGTATTTCTGTCTCCAATTTTTTGGTAAAGGTCGGGTAATCGAGCTGTCCAAGGAGATGGAATGACGCATATTTATACTCCAGGCCATAGTATTGAAGCTGATCGTGTGTAATCCCTTCGGTCAGGAGTTTTGCCACTTCTGCTAATAAGCCATCATTTAATCGTTGTTTTAATCTTTGGCTAATGTGTTCGCGTCGGATTTCCACTGACGGATTTAATCCGATAACGATGCTATCTACCGTTTGTTGCTGAGCGATGTGATCGGGGTGAGTATCTAAAAATGCTAATATTTCTATTGCGCGGATGATACGTTTTTTGGTCGAAAGATCGATTTGGAAATTCGCGGGTAGTGTATATTCCTGAAGGCGTTTTAACAACTCTGTCTCTGGGAGGGGAAGTAATGACTCCTTGAGGCCTTCGATAGATGGGATCAGCGCATATGGATTTTGTTGGATTACACTTTGGATATATAAGCCTGTACCACCACAAAGGATAGTATGTTTTCCCCTTTCTAGAATGGATTGTCGGGCTTGATGGAAGTCAGCGATAAAGTTTCCGAGATGATAGCGTTCTCCCGGTTCATGGGTGTCGATAAGATGATAGGGAATATCTTGATATTCCGATAGATCTTTTCCCGTACCGATGTCCATTCTTTTATAGATTTGGCGGGAATCTCCACTGATGATTTCAGCATCGATGCGTTGCGCCAGTTGAACGGCTAGTTTCGTCTTTCCTGAAGCTGTAGGTCCTAAGATAACGATAACTTTCTCTTTCGGAACGGTTTGCTGTTCCAAAAGAGAAAGTGTATATTTTAATCTGTCTATCACAGAACAAATTTAGTCCATTTTTCTGTTCCTTCGTTATTTTTTACGACAGTATCGATAAAAGCCATGCCTCTTACGCCATCGTAAACTGTTGGAAAATCTTGTTGTTCAGCTGTCGGAATTTGTCCTTCACGTTTTGCCGTAACTGTTGCCGCAAAATTACGGTAGATATTCGCAAATGATTCCAATAAGCCCTCTGGGTGACCTGCTGGTACGCGGGTATTATGTGTTGCAAAAGAACTCAACGTATAAGGCGCTGCGTAAGCATTTCCTGTGCGATAAAGCTGACGAGGCTGATCAAGCATCTTGATGATTAAATTGTTCGGATCCTCATTTGCCCATTCCAATCCACCTTTTTCACCGTAGATACGGATACGAACGGCATTTTCTTCTCCGGCTGAAATTTGCGAAGCCATTAATACACCTTTAGCACCATTTTCGAAACGCAAAAGCACCGAGCCATCGTCATCCAATAGACGACCTTCAACAAATGTTGTGAGGTCTGCACATAGTTCTTGGATTTTTAACCCCGATACATATTCCGCTAAATGCGCAGCATGGGTACCGATATCACCCATAACCAACGATTTACCTGAGCGTTTCGGATCTGCACGCCAAGCGGCCCCGGCATTACCTTCGCGTTCTGTTAGTCGGCTTAACCAACCCTGTGGATACTCAACCACAATCTTTCTGATCTTACCGAAGTGGCCTTCTTTGACCATCGCTTTGGCTTGTTTAACCATCGGGTAGCCGGAATACGTATGCGTAAGACACAGTGTGCGGCCTGTGCGCTCTACTGTTTCCTGTAATTCTTTTGCTTCTTCAACAGATACTGTCATTGGTTTTTCAACAACAACATCAAAACCTTTTTCTAGCGCTAATTTAGCTGGAGCAAAGTGTAGAAAATTGGGGGTTACGATCGTTACAAAATCCATACGCTCGCCTTCAGGAAGCAAAGATTCTTTTTCGATCATCTCTTCATAGTTTAGATAGACACGCTCAGGAGCTACAAATAAGTCTTCTCCAGATTGTTTTGAAATCTGTGGATCAATACTAAATGCACCACAAACCAGTTCAATCTTGCCATCCATAAAAGCAGCAATACGGTGTACAGCGCCAATAAAGGCATCGTTTCCGCCTCCGACCATACCCATGCGAAGTTTTCTCTTCATAACGTTATTATTTTTGATTATTTATTTTTCAAACCCTTACAGTGTACAATATACACAATTTAGCTTATTTTACATATAAAATCATCTTGATGCTGCCCATATTTTCCTTTGGAAAGCCATTCGGATATTGTTCCATTAATACCTTTAGCTCTTCTGTATTGCGATAAACATATCTTTTTGTCTCTGCTATCCAAAAGTTGATAGGTGCAGTTATTTCCTTCGCAACAAACCCAATTTTTTCGAGCGAAGAATGTTGGCTCCAATCACGGTCGGTGAAAGTCATAATGTCTCCTGGCGAGAAATCGCTACAAAAGGCTTTAATTAATTTGCTAAGGCCCCCTATGACATTAATACCTGTTTTATTACAAAAGCGTAATAGTTCAAATGAGCGATAATCTTCATCTTTATCCAACATTCGGCGCCCTCCAGAGAATACCGCGACCGCAACAAGCTCTCCCTGTTCATAAAGGCCATAACGATACTTGCCGGGAAGAGCGGTTTGTAAATGATGTTCCACGAGGAACTGTAAACTCGTTCCTTTGTCGATCCGGGCAACTACAGTATTACGGGCGTAAATGCGTTTGTCATTTTTTGTTCTAGAAACAATGCGCCTGACGATCAAATCAAACTTTGTTATTAATTGGTCTTCATCGATATGAATACAAGGATCGGAAGTATCACGTCTCACGGATTTCTCGTGAGGGTATAGTAAAATGTTAATTGTTAATTCCGGAGATGATATTTGTATAAATCCATCAACATGACAAAGCGCTAATGAAACTTCAAGAGCTTGCTCTAGCCTAAGCTTGAACTGTGTCGACAAATTTATAAACGAAGGATCCATAAAACAAAAGTAACTTTTATGGAAGTTTTGAAGAAATATTCACTTTTAATAATTATCCGTACCTTTGTACCAAAGAATATAATGGAGCGACAGTGTATCCTTGTTAAAAAAGTACAATGACTCAGGATGAGCAATTAGCCTGACATGATCTAAAATAAAAACGTGCTAAAATTACAACAGGCGCCAAGTGACTTTAAAAGCAAACAGCGTGTAACGAGCTCAGGTAGAAATGAGTATCGGCACTTATAAATAATTATAATACATATGAAACTTCCGATAGTGGCGTATGGCGATCCTGTATTAAGAAAGGTCGCTGAAGAAATAGATGAAGACTATCCAGATTTAAAGAAATTGATTGATGATATGTTCGATACCATGTATGCAGCGCATGGTGTTGGCTTGGCAGCTCCACAGGTAGGTTTGCCTATACGTATGTTCGTTATCGATGCAACTCCTTTCGCAGAAGATGATGAAGAAAACAAAGAAATGCTCCAATCGTTCAAAAAAGTTTTCATCAATCCCATCATGGTTGAGGAGTCTGGTGAAAAATGGGCTTTCGGTGAAGGCTGTCTAAGTATCCCAGATATTAATGAGGACGTATTGCGTCACCGGAATATTCGCATCAATTACTTAGATGAGAACTTTGAAGAGCATGAAGTAGACTTAACAGGTTTGGCTGCCCGAGTGGTACAGCACGAATATGATCATATTGAAGGTAAACTATTTACCGACAAATTGAGTGCCTTGAAGAAGACGATGCTAAAAGGTCGATTGGATGCTATCGTGAAAGGAAATATTCGTGTTGGTTATAAAATGAAATTCCCACAGCAAAAGAAAAAGCGTTAGTTCATACTAACGCTTTTTCTTTGTCGCTTCCTTCTAGTCCGTCTTTTAATCCATTTTTAATATGGATTCGGTCATCCAGTGTGACGTGTTCTAGAAAGTTTACGTGCTAAGAGGGACTTTCCTCAATCCAAGCGGGGTAAATACAAACGATATTTAACGGCTGTCATTCGTATTAAAAAGACAACAGCAGCCCCAATAAATGCCGCCCAGGAGAGGTCGAGATCAAGGTGCACCAGCAAGATATATGTGAGCCCTCCACCTAAACAGGCCGTAGCATATACTTCTTTTTTAAAGATTAGTGGGGTTTCGTTGAGTAGCACATCGCGTGTCATCCCCCCACATACCGCGGTGAACATTCCAAAGATAATGGCAGCATAGGTATTGCTTTCGTAGTTGAGTGATTTTTGTACCCCAAGGATGGTAAAAAAGCTAATTCCGATGGCATCAAAAAGTGTCAACGTACGATAATAACCATACAACTGTTTATTGAAGATAATGGCAATTAAAATTCCGAGGAAAATAGCGATGAGATAATTGCTATCATTGACCCATACTGGGCGTAGATTCAAAAATACATCCCGCATCGACCCACCGCCAATGGCTGTCACAAACCCTAAAAAGGCTGCCCCAAAAATATCAATATCTTTACGTTTTGCCGACAGGGTACCCGATATTGCAAAAAATAAAGTGCCAAGCAAATCGCTTAGATAAAAATAGTTGGCATCAGTAATCATGGTAATCCTTTTTAAATCAATATGTTAAATCCTCCATCTGACATTGTCCCATTTAGCCTATATCAACGGGGATAAACTTCCCTTTATTGGACAAATTTAGGAGAAATCTTGATAGTTTAAATTCACCGAAAGGCGAATTGCTTTCAACCCCGCAATTCCTTGTACATCTTCCAATTTTAAATGTTCGATGGTATGCTCAATAATGCCCATGTCATAGATTGCCTGTATACTTAGCATGAGATCCTCCAGGATTTCATCCGATAAATAGACAATAGCAATTTTATTGACCTGGGTAAGTCGTTCTTTGGTTCGCTTTATCCGAATTTTGTCTATCCTCTTTTTGATGATTTCATAACGGATATTGAGCGATCCCTCGACATCAAACCTCCTTTCATCTTCCCGGAAGCTGATATCAATGCTATGTGGGTTGATGAAAATCAGTTGTGTTGTTTCTAAAGCCAGTGGCAGCGTATCTTTCGCATGGTATGCTTTCAGCGCAATTCTGGCCATCGAAACAATTTGCTGACGCCTAAATACATTGATGAATTCGTAGCTGAACGATTGTTGGGGCGTAATGGATTCGCCGATATAAATGTCATATTCAATACCGTCTGTCCTGAACTTTTGAAAATAAGACGGATAATTTCCCTGGATGAAGCTATTGAAATGATCCAGTTCTCTACTGATCAATTGATTGATCTGACGTAGAGAAGTTTCAAACTCATTCCGATAAAACTCCCCGGTGTCCCGATTGGTGAAAAAATGCTTCGCATAATGCTCAATCACCGCTATTTTTGATGGGAATTGCTTTCTGGCTTCTTCTAAAAATGGCTGCACATCTTTTCTGAAGAACTCAATGATCTTGACCATCGATTCATCAAAAGAGATATGGTCAAGAGATTCTGTAATTTGATCGACCCGTGCTGAAAAAGTCATAATCAATTTGTGCTTTCCGTCTAACGAGAGCTCATCAATAAGCATGGCGAGCTGTTTGACCTTGAAGCTAAAGTCTTTGAGAATAGAGGCGTTTCGTATGATCGTAGAGTCTTTGACATCGACAGCACCATAGAGCGGATAGACTTCTTCAAATACAACCGCTTTAATATGGGCATCCTGACTATCGTTTTCCAGTTCCTGAATGTATTGGGCCGCAATATGGTTAAATTTCCACTGAACCGAAGGCTGTATTGTCGTAAACCGGTTAATGATGATATCGTCGATACGTTTTTTAAATTCCAGGGTGATATCCTGAGCTAGTTGTGATAAAAGCGGAACCAGAGAACCTAAGGCTTGCATGGTTTCACTGTCGAGCTGATCTTGTTCACGGCTGTATATTTCCAATATGCCTGAAAGAGAATGATTATGAATGAGCGGAATACACAAATAGGTCGTTACCCCCGACAAGCTAATCCGCTCGTCGAAAATGGACGTGGTATTCCGGATACCATTCGTCGCATTACTTGTATAAAATATCACATGTGGATGCTTTAGGTAGCCCGCGATTTCAGGATTGATCTTAAAGGTTTTATTGGCGGTATACGCTTCAGCAAACAAGATGCTTTTATTGGTGATTGAATAATCGAAAAATGGTACCCCATTTAATTGGAACAGCGGAAATAGACTAAATACCGTATCAGGCCCCTTTAATAGCGGTGTGATTATCTTTTCTAAATCAGCTAAAAAGAGGTGGTAATTGTATGTAGGCAAATCCAGGAGGATGGACTGGATTCGCCGTAAGGTATGTTCCGTACTGGTCTTTCTTAAGGTCACCATGCTAAAGCCCGATAACTCAAAATCTTCCAGTTTAACGGTATTGATAACGGTATTCCAGTCAAAAATGGAATCACTGGGGTTTTCCGATAAACGACCTATATCAAGTGCCGGCAATGTCTTTTTTGCTTTGATCTCAACAAATTTAAAATCGATGTCTAAATCGTAATAATCGATAATCTCCCCCTGATCATTGAGGTGATGATACACAATGCTGCTATTTTCATTGGGAGAAAAGCCATAGAGTCTATCGAAGATGAGGGTATAAAAAAGCTTTTCTTGATTCGTAAGAAGGCTTCCGGCACGCATCTTCCCTTGCATTTCTTGCTCCACAAGCTGATGGCTAGATAGGTCGAAAAAGGCTTCGGTTCCATAGAAGGCTTCTTCTGCTAGGGCTGTTGTGAGTGCCCAGTACCTTTTTGGAGCAGTGTCAATCAACGATACGGAGAGGCTATAAATCAATTGCAGAATATCTTTATAGGCATTGAGATTCTGCTTGCAGAGTTTGCCGTTGAGATGTTCTAATTCTTTGATGCGTTCCAACGCAAACAAAGGAATCATTTCATCCGATGAAGTGCCATTTTCAATAAAAGATTCCAGGTATTTGAAAAATGGTTCAAAGTCTAGCCTGCCATTTGTATACGTATTGGCGTTTTTTGCCGTTGTGAGTTGTACTTTCTTTATCTCCATGGATCGAAATTTTAAAAACGGAAACCTGTGCTGAAATAGGGATACCAGCCTTCATTGGATTTCGTCATGACAAAATGCAAAGGAAGTGCATTGGCGACGATGTAATAAATGCCCCCACCCACACCTTGATGAAACTTATCACTATTATAGCCCTTTGCCCATACTTTTCCAATATCATACATGGTCATTAGTCCGAATTCACCTGGAAGAACATAGCTTTTGACATCAAGTACTTTAACACGGGCCTCTAGGTTATTATACAGCATCTGTTGCCCCGCAAATCGATATTGGCGAAATCCTCTGAGATTTTCATGGCCACCTAGAAATAAATATTGATAAAATGCAGGGTTCCCGACAACGATCCCCCCTCCCGTTCTATTGGCGAATATAATGCCTTCATTGAATGCACTGAAATAGCCGGTTATTGCGGCACTTAACTGCGCTGAATTTTTTGAGTACGGATTGAGTCCAAAATAGGAATTCAAAGCGGCTTCAATATATAGCCCTTTACTTGGGTTAATCTTTCGATTATGGGAGTCTTGTGTTAAAAATGCATTGATACCTGCAAAAGTTTTGTCTTTGGTAATCGATAAACTATCGTAAGAATGTAAAGCTTGGGGATTTAAAATAAATCGATCTTCATTCTCAATTGGATCTAAGTGGTAAAATTGGATATGCGGACCTACGGCAAAGCTTAACGTAGATGAAGGTTTCCATCTTAACTGCGGATTGATATTGAAAATATTGAATCTGCTTCTGTAATATTTTGCACCATACTGTTCCTTTAAGAAGAGCGAGTTATTACCTACACCGAAGAAGTTTTGAGTGTTGTCAGGAGCTTTTGCTAGCGCATCGACAACAAGATCTGCATCTCCGACAACAGCTATCCATTCGCCTCTATAGTGAATTTTATAAGCTCCGGTCCGGAAGGCTGTTGCTACAGTCAGTTGTTGCTTATACGTAAAAGGATTTTTTCTAAATCCACGCTGATGTGTATAAGCAGCCCCCAGCCCGAGCGAAAAACCGTCATCAGCATTATAACCCGCAGTCACCAGAGGAAGCCAGGTGTTATATAGGTTTACAGGAACAAATTGCGTGTTGGTACTATCTTGTGCATAATGAAGCTTTATTTTGTTCTTCTCACCCAGTAAAGTGGAGTTTTTGGTATTCTCGTAAAGCTGTATTTTCGATTTGCTTTCGTTGATAACATAAGTCTTTGGCGTGCTATCTCCAATAATTCGGAGTTTAATCGGAGAATTTGCGTTATCGATGACAACAGAGTCTTTTCCCTCACCTAAATAGAGACGAATTTCTTTTGTTAGGCGGTTTTTATAGGTTTTGTACATCAATGCTTTGGTGACCTTACCATCTTTATTGATCTTCGAAACTTTGACTTTCAGGTTTTTATTTTCCGTGCTCTGTATTTCTACTTTTTCGTTTTTGTCGCTGAGGTGAATATCGACAATGTTATTGATGAAATTATAATACTCTTCCATCGCTGAGGGTAGAGCATCACGACGGCTTTGAAGTGTTTTAAAAATTTGTTCCCCACGAATAGCAATGGACGACTGTGGCAGGCTACGTACCGACTCCCATAATACCGAATCTGTGAGACGTGCTACAAATTGCTTGACCTCTTTGGTCCATTCCTTGTGAGAAAGCTGGTTGCTCGGATGGGCATTTAAAAAACGCGATTTAAATAAAGAATAGCGAATATTGGGAATACCCGTCGTAAAACCTTGCATGACTGGGTTGACAAATTGCTGATAGATATCTTTCATCAGAAAACCTTGTGTGACACGCAGCGCCTGATCCCGATCGCGGGGAATAGGAATGTAGTCTTTATCGTGATCTGTGCTATCCTGATTTTCATTATACCAACGCCATTGATCCTCGTGTCGATCCCAATCGCTTACCAGTACATCCAGCATTCTTGCGCGCAGATATGCCTTAGCCTTAAAGTTATCATCGTTATCTTCCTGTAGTTTTCGGACAGCTTTGGGGCTGTTGTCTGAATCACCAAGTGGTTCGCGTTCTTCTAGTAAAGCCACCGTATGCTCAAAAAGCGGTGCGTATTCCCCCAATATGCTGTCTTGTGCAACAACGCCGATGATGGGATGGGCATGGGGGACGTTCACGGCATTTGCCAAAGCAGGGATCATAAGTGCGGAATAGGGATGCTGGGCGCTGGTGGCATCGTCTAAGACATCCTGTACAAAGGTCCCATGGAGCTCTTCAGGTATGAGGGATTCAGTCCTTTTATTGACCGAACGTAGTGCCCATTCCCGACCGATTGAATCCGTAAGTCGTAGGGAAACCGATTGCATCCCGCCGCCCTGTTTGACAGGATGCAGTCCCCCGTACAAGGTTGAAAGCTGAAGCAAAGGCAAGGTGGTTTCCGCGGCCCATTCTTTGCGGTAATTTTCGCCAAGGAAGAACTTCTTGAATTTACTGGCTTTACCATATTTTGCATTTGCAACGATGCTTAAACTGTCCTTGATAACGGTTTGAGCAAAGGATTTGCCCTGATGTGCAGGGGACTGTGTATGCTTTTGTTGTGAATAAGCATGACTAGCAAGAAAAATAAGAAAGAATGGTACTACCTTTTGCATGCCTATTTTTGTTCAAATTTATAAATGATCCCTTTATCCTGATTACCGGCTTCGCTGCTGATGTAAAGATTAAATTTTGAATCAAAGTTAATGCCTTCAGGTTGAGGGAAGATCTTCGGGTCTAATGGAGAGAGTGATTTCACATGAAAATTCTCATCGGTTACAACAAGAGCTTTGTCTACAGAAGATAAGATATACCATTCCTTGCTGTCTGCTTTTTTAGCTAACGCCGAGGGTTTGAACGTTTTCTTAATTTTAGCATCAAATGCATGAAGTTCATCAAGCTGGATGGCAAATTCTCCCTTCGGCTGAAATTGACCACGCTCGTCAATTGAAAAGACATAACCCGAGGTTTGCGATTGTTTTCTGTCGACCTTACATTCTTTACATAATACGTATGCCTGGTTGCTTTCGCGGTCAACAAAAAGCCCTTCATACTCTCCTTTTGGAAGTAAATTTTTCTGTTCGACCACGTTTTTTATATCGTCCTTTTCGGCAATGGGAAAGGAATAGATGCTACCATTGCTCTTTAAAATAAAGAAATGTGTATTGCTTATCGAGATGTCCTCATAGTCGCCATCTTTTCCAAAAGGGTTGAACGTAACTTTTTGTGTCGGTTTGTTAAATTTATAAAGAAAGCCCTGCTCATCTTGAATGGCATAAATATCGTCATCCTGTCCCGCGAGAAAAGCTATTCCGGATATTTCTAACAATTCGTCGGGCAAACTCATCTTTATGCCCGAAGATAATGTATAGGGTATTTGTTGCTGTTTTTCAGCTTGAACATGAGCGAGCTTGTTGTTATTTTCCTTGGTTGTATTATTCGGATTGCAGGCGAGAAAAATAACAGAAGCAAAACCTAATGCCATAGTTGTCAATATCGTGGGATTTTTCATCATTATATGATTAAATTTTAAATTGAGGAAGCCATCCGGTTTCTGAATGAGCTTACGTTCAATGATTATATTGTTGGGCTTTTAGGCTGTTCTTGTTGTAATGAGCTGCCTTGTTGAATAGCCCTATTGTCTCATGTTGCCTTTCAAATAATGAAGGATTTGTTGCTGAGAAACATTTTTCTGCTGTGTTTCTATTGCCTGATTTTGTCCGTGTTCATCCAGTAAAGTTGCTTCGGTGTCGTCTGCAAACTGAATATCGAATAGCTCTTGTATTTGATGTGCTAATGTTAGATTCAGCAATGGAAAGCAAGTTTCTATACGTCGGTAGATGTTACGGTTCATCCAGTCTGCAGAGCCCAGATACGCGCTCGTTTGTGCTTGATATTGAAAAATAAATATTCTGCCATGTTCTAAATATCGTCCTACAATCCGTTTCACGACAATGTTGTCGCTCAATCCGGGTACTTGTGGTTTTAGTCTACAGATTCCTCTGACCAATAATTGCAGTTTTACCCCTGCCCGGCTCGCCTCATACAATTTATTGATTAACGATTCTTCTTCCAGATTGTTTAATTTAATTTTTATTGTAGCGCTGTCTCCGTCTTTAGCTGCTTGGATGGTCTTGTCTATCAGGGATAAAAATGTATGTTTGAGATTGAACTGTGCAATTAATAGATGGTTAAAAGACAGCTCATTTGGATGATGGGGTTTTCTCCGAGCTGGTAAAAACTCGAATAGCATGTCTAATTCGTTGGTCAATAGTTTATTTGAGGTCATAAGGAAGTAGTCCGTGTAGACCTTCGCCGTTTTTTCATTTAGATTTCCTGTGCCTAATAAAGCACTTTCTCGACCCTCTTTGCGTTTGACGAGCGCTATTTTGGCATGTACTTTTAAATTGGGGATGCTATACGTGATTTTGACGCCCTGTTCTTTCATTAATCGAGCCCAATGTATATTATTCGCTTCATCAAAGCGCGCTTTCAATTCGACAAATACATTGACTCTTTTCCCATTTTTTGCTGCGGTAGCCAGCGCTTGTGCAATATGCGAATCACCGGCGATACGGTATAAGGTCGTGTAAATCTCATCTACGGTTGGATCTATTGCGGCCTCATTAAAAAAACGTAGTATGGGATCGAACGATTCATAGGGCGTGCAGACCAACAGATCCTCTCGGTCTATTTGGTCAAAGATAGATTCCCTGAAATTCTGATTCTTATTGATTTGCAGCTGTTTTGGATAAGAAAGTTCTGCTGTTTTAATCGGAAATGAAAATAGATCTTTCAGATTGTGATAGTTTCCGCCTTCGACAATGCTACTTTTTCGCAGATCAAATAGTGTTGCCAATGTTTCAATCAGCTGTTTTGGCAGATTTGGCTGGAATAGAAAGCGTGTCGCATAGCCAAGATCACGTTTATTGACTTCCGTCTCAATTTTTTTGGCAATATCACCCTCAAATTCATCTTGGAGATTTAATTCCGCATCCCTTGTGATTTTAAAGGAATAGAAATTTAATGATGTATTTCTTATGGCTTCAGGAAAAAATGCTTTGATAATATCATCGATGAGTACGACATATTTATTCCCATTGATCTCACAGGTGAAAAAGCGGCCAATATGATTTGAAGGGACATTTAGAAAGAATACCACTCCAGTATTGTCGTCTGTAACGACGAAGTAGAGCTGATTGTTGATCGGAAAAAAAGAAGTATCATCAATTGGTATAATTTGGAGGTAGGAGGCAATTGTACTAAAGAAATATTGAGCTGCGAGGTCTTTTATTTCTGCTGGAATAGCTTGGTTGTAGATAAAGGATATATTTTCTTTTGCTAATTCTTGGATAATATCAGCTAGTATTAAGCCAAATTTTTCCTGTTGTTTGTTGATGGTTTTTGACGCTTTTTTATATGTGCCAATATCGATGTTCGGAATGAGCTGTCCCGGATTTTGCTTCATTATTTTTTTCCAAGCCATTAGTACAGGCATTCTAACACGATAAAATTCATCCAGATTGGATGAGAAAATAGCGAGAAACTGTAGTTTTTCCAGTAAAGGTACCTCCTCACGAGCGGCTTGGTCAAGTACCCGGTCATTGAACGATAACCAGCTGATGTCTCTGTTGATATAAAGATCTTTCTTCTTCATCCGTATAAATTTATGGTTATGGCAACGTGCTTACAACAACATTAATAATGATGCTATCTATTGGTAGCTAATGATTGATCTAAAGGCGGCATCTTTTTAAATAAAAAAGAAAGTTTGGAAAACATGATGCTGAAATATTTCACTGTTTTTATAGTATTGCATTAAAATATGGTTGCGGCGACAAAAGAAACAACCGATATAACAAGTCCAAACATAAAAATTCCATAGGCGTATCGTAGAAGCTTATATTTTCGTCCTAATACCACACCTTGCGAATAAACATCCTTGGTGAGCATGCCATATAGAAATTCCGAGTCGACCATTACCTTCTGCATACCATCGTTATAATCGTCGAGTTTCATTTTGTAAAAATTTCCAAAAAAGAGAAGATTGACTGATTTCTGTTCGATTTCCTCCTTTGAGAATTTACCCGACGGAATTTTGGGTATCGTTGATAGTATGGCCATGACCATGGTTGCTACCACGGCTGTAGTTAAGATAATTGTTGGGATAATCAGGTGCTCGTTGGCATCTAGTTTCCGAAATAAGACAGCAATCACGACAGAAAGGATAATAGAATTGACCGTTAAGAGGATGTTGGCCTTATTGTCTGCCATGTCGCTTAGTCGCTGATTGTTTGAGGACGTAATCCGGAACATTGTTTCTATCCCACGTTCTGGCTTACTGCCTTTCTCTTTTTCCTTTTTGTCTTCCTTTTTACTTTCTTTATTTTTTGAGATAGATTTCTCCTGTTTTTTCTCCAGTTCTTTTAGATTCATCTCCTTTTTGGCATTAAGCTTTTGTTGCGCATATTCAGTATGGTAATGATGGCTCATTAATAGTTTGATTGTGCCGGCCCGCCATACGTCTTTATCGATCTCCTTCCCTAGTACTGCTTCAGCTTCGGCTTTCATCAGTTTGTTTCTGTTGACGAAATCCTCATTCCCAAAATGAAATAGGTCTGCGTCGCAGAGAATTTGCTCCAGCAGATTTGTAGGATCCTGAGGCATTCTCGTTGCTAAAATACAACCTTTGATTTTTTCCTGTATGGCTTCCGGTATGCCTTTGTCCTGGAGGAAATTTAAAGCAATTTCGACACTTCTCTTTTCATGACCAATAGCATTGTCAGATTTTACGTAGCCGAGATCATGAAAGAAGGCGGCACTAATGACAATAAAGTGATCCTCCTCTCCTAGTTTATAGTACGATGAAATCTCCTCCGCCGCACGTACAACAGAACGTGTGTGTATCGTATTGTGAAAACAATGGCAAACTGAAATATTTTCTGTAATATAAGTTTCAGCATATTCTTCTACCTGTTTTAAAAGCTGAGCATAATCTATCATGGACCAATATGGTTTTATTTGCAATAAAAGTATTTAATATCTTTAATTTCTTAAAAATAAGGTCTTCTTTTTTGTTATTTATTAACCTAGATCAAATTTACTGAAAAAAGCGTTATTCCAGTAGTTGTAAAATTGACTGTTATATAAGTAGATGAATTGTTCTTAAAGCAGACCGCTAATCGGATGAAATATTTAGCTTTTACTAAAAGAGTACCCAGACTAATGCTAATCAAGGAAACCTAGGTAAAGCCTATAATACTCGAGCAAACATTTACTAAGGCGGTCATTGAGCATGTTTCAGATTAATACCGTCGATAGGTAAAAACGATAAGATAGGGCGTCCAGAATTCGAAATAGGTTTCTAAACTGGATCCTGATTCGATCCTATGCTGAGGCCGATGCGGGAAATCAGTAGGGCGAAATGCTTTTTTAGCCCTTTTTATGCTGTGTTTCTTCGGGCATATAGCGCTTTTTAGTCATTATCCAGTGTTTATCCAGTTTTCATTCCGCTCCGAAAGCCACTCTAAGGACAGTTCAAGGGGGGAGCATAGCGTGACAGGGCTTACTGCGTGCCTGACTCGGACTCAACGCAGACTCACCTCGGGTTTAGCACGTATTCACGGTGTATCACTGATAAATAAAGACAGCTTATGTGTTGCTTTAAACCAAGGGAGATAAGATAACAAGGGTTGCTCCGCTCCATCGTTAAATTGGGACATTCCCCTACGCTGCTCTGCTCCCAAATTCTTTTTGCGCCTTTGATAGTATGTTTTTCCGAGTTGTTTTCGTGTTTGCTGCGTTGCTACGGAGTTGTTCGGCTACGGTTCAGTCTGGTATTGGCCTTTTTTAGGGGCATCCGGGGGATATGGCCGCGTTCGGAGCGTCATTTGTCCGTGCTGGCAGCGGGGTGAGTGCGGGCTTAGAGTCGGAGACAACACGGACTCACTACGGACGCAGGACGTTCAGGGGCTAAACCAGCCCCGACCATGGTACGAAGGAGGCTGGGAGGGCAGTCGGAGGTTTCCGCAGACCTTTGTCAGCAGCCTTAGCGTTGTCCCCGAGCGGAACCACCTTTCCCTAAATAAGGGAGAGTTAAGGATGCTTTATTTCTTAGTTTAGCTTTTGTTTATCGTTAGCTTAGTAATAAGTTAGGGTTTGCTTAGCTACAACCTATACTATACCTAAACTAAACCTAACCAAACCCTAAACTAAACCTAAGTAAACAGGTAGAAAAGTATAGCTACAGAAGAAGGTATTCCGGTAGCCTGTGTTCTGCCATTGTTCTGGCCCTACCGATATCCGTCCGTCCCCTGTTATATCCTGCGTTGCTGTTTCTTTCCGACGGCACAATTTTCCGGTCTTATCAATATTCACCAGTTTATAGGCTGCGCCTATGCGCATCGTCTTCGATTGGGCGTTGAGCCGAGCGGGCTACCAAAGAGATCCCGAGCTTAAGCAGATCGAGCAATACAATGTTCATCCATGTTTCCGCTGCGGAGCCTGTATCGAGTCCCGGTTCCCGTCCCCATTCTGTCCCGGAACCGGCCTTCCCAGCCTTCCGATCACCTGTTTTACAAAAAGAATCTCGCACCGTTACAGGCAGTTAAGGGGAAAATGAAATAAATAAGAACAAAAGGCTTGGAA
>NZ_DIJR01000001.1:0-167585 GCF_002421245.1 Sphingobacterium sp. UBA5639 | reverse complement strand
GGTTGATTACATCGTTAACGATTCGTACCGGATGACCTTTGGACACCAGTTCGTCCAAAGTTGGAGGAATGGCCATGATCTGGTCCTGATAGTAAGGCTTAAAAGTAGGTCTTTGAGATGGCATATATCCTTTTTGTTCACACTATAAATATATGAAAATCAAACAGTTAAAACAAATAATAAACCTTAGATAATGAAAAAAAAGAGACTGCCTTTTTGAGACAGACTCTTCCAAAAAATCAAGCAGCGGATTTCTGAGCTTATTTGAGCTGTCCAAATGCATCCACTTTATAGATTGGATTTTAGGGGCATACTTTGAAACTTTTTGAAAAAGTAAAGAACCCACAAAAACTGAGTGTATCCGTACACTGCATCTTCAACCGGAATCGTAAGTACCCTGATCCCCATAAATTCCATTGGATTGTAATTGACAATAGGGGACTCCAATCCTGTTCCGGTAAGTATACCGTTGACAGGTAAAAAGCCCAGCATCAGCAAAGTGAAGACTAAAGAGGCCTGCGTAATCCATTGTATCCGAAATACAAAGTGAAAAAGCACCAATGTCAACATAGTCACAGCAGCGGTAACTACGGTATAGATTCTGTCAGCATATCGAAGGGCAACAACAGCACATATAATGAAACTTACAAAGACAACAATATTATTGAAGGCCGATAGCGATTGTAATCTAAAAAATTTATCGATGCAGAAATAGGTAAAAATACATGAAAAAGGGATGAAGATAAAGAATAGCCATTCTTCCAATGGTAGTCCTGCTATGGCCAGTCCCAAGGTATATCTTGTGTCAAACCACCACACTCCCTTACTGGTAAACCAGACATCCCAAGCTATAAAAAATACAGCAACAAGCGCTGATGCCCTTAAAAATGGGATGAACTCACGATCGAATCGAAGCCGCTTGTCGAAGGATGCGACAAAACAGATTATGACCGTAAAAAATAAGATAAGCGAATAAGTATATTGCATCATATTTTTTCATTGTTAGTATACATTTTAAAGTATTTCATTGGAACATATAAAAAGCCAAAACACTCGCCCTCCTCTTTGCCTAAATGTTTATGATGTTGTTTATGGGCGCGACGAAGCGCCAAAAAGTAACGGTTATTCGTTTTACTCAACCATTTGAAACGTTGATGGATAAATATATCATGCACAAAGAAATATGCCATACCGTAGAGCATAATTCCCAATCCAATATAAAACAGATAATTGTACCCCTTTAAAGACCCAAAATACATCAACGCGATCGTGGGAAGGGCAAAAATGATAAAAAAGTAATCATTCTTTTCCAGAAACCCCGCATTGCTGTGATCATGGTGATCGCGATGTAATATCCAGAGAAAGCCGTGCATAATGTATTTATGGATAAGCCAGGTGGCGCCCTCCATAGCAATAAAAGTGACCAATACTGTAATAAAATTCATAACTCTATTTTATAAGTAAGCAGCTTTGTAACGTAGATAACTTTTAAAAGCAACATAGGCTTTTTGTGCATTAGGTATTCTAATCCTACTTTCCAGAATTTCTTTGGAGGATTTTTTCCGAATCTTCGCAAATAATGAAAGATAATATTTATAAGCCAGATAAACGCCAAATTTTGCCGATGCAGGCAATTTTTTGATTCCCAAAAGCGCTTCCTTAAATTCGCTGTGTATCTCATCCTCAATCTGGCTTTTGAGTGCATTGTCAAACACCGCCATATCCAGGTTTGGAAAATAGGTACGTCCAAGCACCTGATAATCGTCCTTGAGGTCACGCAAGAAGTTTATTTTTTGAAATGCAGAACCCAGTTTCATGGCGTAAGGTTTTAACTCCTCATAGCGCTCTCTATTACCTTCTGTAAAAACCTGTAAACACATCAGCCCCACCACTTCAGCCGAACCATAAATATATTCTTTATAACGTTCGGAATTATAGTCGACCTTATTCAGATCCATTTCCATGCTATGCAGAAATTGTCGGATCAGCTCGATGTCGATAGCATACTTATGCACCGTCTCCTGAAAAGACTGTAATATCGGATTTAATGAGATACCTTCCTCTAAAGCACAGTTAGTCTCGAGGTACAACCGCGCCAAAAGTCGCTGCTTATCATAACCATGAAAACTATCGACTATTTCATCAGCCAACCTTACGTAGCCATAGATTGCATAAATACTAGCCCTAATGCTTGGCTTGAGGGCCAATATACCAAGCGAGAAACTTGTACTATACTTTTCAGTTGTTTTTTTGCTTACTTCATAAGCGAGTTCATCAAATAGCTTTTTCATGGTCTTATGTTTTACGATATAAATCAATGGCTTCTTTGGCAACAATTTTCCCCGATAAGATGGATGGAGGTACTCCGGGACCAGGAACTGTCAGCTGACCTGAATAAAAAAGATTATGGACTTTCTTATTTCTAATCTTGGGTTTCCATACCGCTGTCTGTTTTAATGTATTTGCTAGCCCATAAGCATTTCCAGCGTAAGCATTGTAATCGCTGATAAAGTCGCTTACGCAGTAACTTCTCTTGTATGTAATCTGCTCGTATAGGTTTTTTGTACCAGTATGCTTTTCCAAACGCTCTAACATCTTAATTAGGTATTTTTCACGTGTTTCATCATCGTCTGAGATAGCTGTCGCCAACGGCATCAACAAGAAGAGGTTCTCACTGCCTGGGGGAGCCACATGAGGATCCGTTTTGGATGGACAACATACATAGAACAGTGGATTTTGGGGCCATTTTTTTTCACCATATATACAGTCAATATGATCGTCCAACGGATGCTCAAAGAACAGTGTATGGTGTGTTAGATTTGGAATGGACGATTTCATCCCCAGATAATATATCAAACTCGAAGGGGCAAAGGTCCTACTCTTCCAATAATCTTCATCATAGTTTCTCAAATCCTTGGTAAGTAGTGTTTCGATATGATGATAATCAGCGGATGCAACCACAAGATCAAATGCGTAATCTACGCCATTAACACCTAATGAAGTGATCTTATTCTTTTCAATTTTTAATGTATCAACATTATGATCGAAATGAAAAGTGACACCTTGCCTCTCCGCTACTTGCTGCATCGCCAGTACTAATTGAAAAAAACCTCCTTTCGGATAATGAGTGCCAAGTGCGTAACCGCCGTAGTTCATCAGGCTATATAATGCCGGAATATCCTTGGGTGAGGCGCCCAGAAATATGACCGGAAATTCCATTAATGTCCGCAATCGTTGGTCCTTAAAATATTTGGCAACATAGGATCGGAAATTGGAAAGCAAATCTAGCTTAAAAGCGCTAAGTGCAATCTTTGGAGAGAGAAATTCGCCCCAATTGTGACAGGGTTTATTGACGAAATCCCGCATCCCCACTTCATACTTAAATTTTGCAGCTTCCATAAATCGATCTAACTGCGTACCAGCCCCAGGTTCGATCTGTTCAAATAATAGTTTTAATTGCTGATAGGATTCCGGAACACGAACTTGTCCGGAGTCAAATATCATTTCAAATTGAGGATTGAGCGATACAAGCTCAAAAAAATCAGCTGTGCTGCATCCAAAATCCGAAAAAAAGGACTCAATGATATCGGGCATCCAGTACCAGCTCGGTCCCATATCAAATTTAAATCCTTCTTTCGTACTGAATTGTCTCGCCCTTCCACCGGGCTGCGTATGTTTCTCAAAAACATGCACATCGTACCCTGCTTTAGCAAGATAGGCTGCCGCTGAAAGACCCGAAAAACCTGCGCCAATAACGGCTACCTTCTTTTTCATTTGTTTTTTTAGCTAAACTACTTGGGCAATTCCCAATACTTATTGGCACCGCAACTAGTAATGTACACATCCTATTGATTTTTGTCATTTCTATCGCATCCCGATGTGGATTATAACTTCACTTGCTCCAGCAATTTTTCCGGTGCAATATTTCTATCATAGATTAATTGATGAAATTTGCTCAGTTTATCCAATAAACTTATCAATGTTATTTTTTCGTGGTAGGTCAAATCGCCTGAAACAATCTGCGTCGCATGACGTATTTTTCCCATTTGCCGGTCCAATGCCGACAAGCCATTTTCCGTGATGTACAGCAACTTACTGCGGCGGTCCAGTTTTGAATCGTGTTGACGTATCCAACCTTGTTTGATCAAACGGTTTATAATGGCCATGCCGGCTGGTTTTTCATGAATATTCCTTCTGATCAATTCCATTTTTGTCATCTCACCAAAGGACCGTAGTGTAATAAGATAGATAAACTCCTCTTGTGTGGAAAAATCAGATTCCCAAATAGCAGCCTTTGAATAACTTTTTGCGAACCTATTCATATGCACTATTAACGTGCTGATGACACTTTCCGGACTACGCCCATTTTCCTTACCGTCCCAATTGGGTTCTTCGAGAACATCGGTTGCCTTTGTTACTATCCAACGTTTAAATCCATTTGCGTCAGTGCTATAGATTCCGTCTACGTTTTCCTGTTCAAACTCTTCAACTAATCCAATGATTTCTTTTAAAAGCTGATATTTCATACACTTTATTTAGAACATAAATATACCATATTTGTTTTAATTATTTTAAAAATAATATTTTTTAGAATAAAAATAAACCAACATCATAGCCTTAATAGTGGCAAACTGTAACCCATCGAGGATAGAGACTTGCTTTAACTATAACAAGACCAAGGTTCTAAAGTTATGTTCGTTTTTATTATTACACGTGCAACATTTTTTCCGTGAGCTCGACTAACCTATAGTCACTAACTGCAAACAATTGTCATCAAGCTTTGCAGAAGAACCTTAAATACATGAAAGAGTTAAAAAAAATTGCCCTAGTTCTCCCATACCTGTTGTTTTTCGCTATATCTCATGCTTCGTCTAACACGACGATCATTTCATTCATCGATTCAACCTTTACTGTTACGGGCAAAGTAGTTGATTCTATTACTAACGAACCTGTTCATTTAGTTTCCATATCCTTACTGGATCATCAAAGTGGCAGCAATCCTGTCAGAACAGTGGTGACAAATGAAAGTGGGGACTTCCAATTGACCCATAGTCAGCGTTCATTTTACCTAAAAATCAATCATATGGGCTTTCAGTTTCAGATAAAAAGAATTGTAATACCCAACGGGAGCAATATAGATATGGGTACTATAAAGCTTCATAAGATTGACAATAAGCTTGAGGAGGTTGCAGTTTCTTCCAGAAAACCTCCCCTAGAACTTATTACCGGTGGGTATAGATTTAATGCGGAAAACAATATACTAGGCAATAGTACAAATATAGCAGAACTGCTCAAGCAGGTTCCGGGATTAACAGTTGATGAAATGGAAGGCAAATTACAATTGCTTGGAAAAGGAGCTACTGTATTGATCAATGGTCGGAAAGTCAATTTGGGTGGTCAAGATTTATTGAACTACCTGAAATCTCTACCGAGCAATGAGGTCTCGTCCGTTAACGTGCTTACAAGTCCGGGTGCGGCATATGATTCCGCCGGAGATGGAGGTGTGCTCGATATCAGACTTAAGAAAAATTCCAATTTGGGCTTCTTTGGGTCGGCAAGTACAAGTGTTTCCACCCTTTGGGGGACGGACCAATCGCTCAATTTAAATCTTAAAAAAAGTAAGTTTGAAATTTCAGTGGGCTATAATTTTTCATATAGTGAAAACCTACATAAACGAAACGATCTAATAAAAAACTATTACTTACCCGATTCTAGTTATCTCTATAGACAAGAACAGGCCAGCCAAAGATCCCAAAGAACACATTCCATGAAAACCAATACACTTTATAATATTGATTCGACGAGCACACTCTCTTTTAATTATTGGTACGCCAGCTTTTATGGCAAATTTCCTAATGAAAGAGACGCTACGATCTATAATCGGGAAGATCAATTTCAAAGGCAGCTTAAACAGCAGGACTTCATGTTTTTGGACAATAATTTTCATATCGCCGACTTCATTTATGATAAAGATTTTAAAACGAAAAGCAAGCTTTCGATCGGTATGAATTACGCGAAATACTCGAATGAGAATAACACTTCATTCTGGAGAAAGGCATATGATTTTTCTAACACGGAAATTAATTCCTCAGAAAATGATAGCAGAAATTTTATTACTTCCAGACCATATGAAATCTGGACATTCAATACAGATTACAAAACAAACATTGGAAAGGGTATTGATCTAAAATTCGGTGCAAAATATGCCCGTGCAAATACAGAAAGCTTCTTTAAGAATCTAGCCACAGATGGAATTATCGATGCAGGTGAATTAAATAGTGAAAATAAGGTTCAATATAACGAAAATATACTTGCAGCCTATTCTTCTCTGAATGGCAAATTGAAACACTTCTCCTTCGATTTAGGCTTGCGATTAGAATCATTCGACTATAAATTACGAGCCGTTTTAACTGACGAACAAATTAAAAACAACTATCTTAATTTATTTCCCAACTTTAATATACGTTATGATTTCAAAGACCTTAAAAACAGCATTGCTTTATCAGGGAACAGAAGAATCGAACGTCCCGGGTATAGTATGCTCAATCCATTTGCGGTGAACAATAATCCTATCCATTTCACCAACGGTAACACACATTTGAAGCCATATTTTGCGAATAGGCTAGATCTGCAATATTCACATAAGTGGAATAGCAACCACTCACTGATCTTTTCTTTATATGGAAACTCTTCGAAGAATATGTTTACATATATCTCCAGATATAATGAGGAGGTTGGAAGTCCAGAGTTTAACTATTATAATGATTATAATCTAAACCAAATCGGAGGTTATGTCATGTCGCAAAACAAGTTTGGAAGCAGCGTGAATGTCAGTACATATTTATCAGCACAACGCCCAACTTTCAGATCGAACAATACAGAAGATATTTTGTTACCAGGGATTGTCAACTTTAGTGGGGCGATCAATACTTTTATCTATATTCTGCCAAAGACTACTGTTCAAATACTCGGCTTTTATGCATCGAAAAGAAATAGTTTTCAAATGCAATATGGCGCAACGGGATATATCACGACGGGTTTACAGCAAAAAGTGCTTCAGGACAAGTTAAATATATCCCTCACGATTGAGGATATTTTCAACTTACAAAAAGCACCTATTTCCAGTTTAGGCAATGTGATTAGCATTGAAACAGTGAATAAATTGAAGTCGCGCTATGCAAAATTGAGTTTCAGCTACAATTTTGGAAAAACCTTTTCAGCAAAACAGACCAAAAAGCTCGAAAAGGATTCGAGGATAGATTAACCCATCAATACTTTGATCATCAAAGATGATTCGTGGAGGCATAGCGCTGGATATAATTGAGTTTAGAAAATAGTTTAAATACAGATAGACATTAAAATACCGCGAATTTAAAACGATTCACCACGAATTGGAATTCCCTTGAAAATTTGAGGAAAGTTATTCTAATTTAGTCCTATAAATACATAGAAGAAAAAGTGAATTATGAATGAGACTATCATAGAATTTGATAATAAAAAGCGCCTGAAATTAGCGCTGTTTGGTTTGCTGATGACGATAGCGGCTTTGGCATTTGCCTACTATATCTTCTTTGTCGCCGAAAAAATAAGAATTTTCCCTGGGGCACTGATGTTGACCTTAGGAGGCTTAGGGTGTTATTGTCTGATTGGTGGTATAAAGGCCCTATTTAATAAAGATCGAACCGGCCTCCTATTAAACGCAGATGGTATTCGATATAACGGTACACCAGTAGGAATAAAGGTTGGGACTGTAAAATGGACTGCGATTCAATCCGTCTCAACAGGGATAGCCCATGGTGTCCATTTTGTTTTTTTGAAGCTACACAATCCCGAAAATTATATCCAGCAGTTCGCTCCACAAGTACAACAACATGTGCTCGAAAATGGAATAGCCATTTCGGTCGATCAGTTGTCGCTTGACTTCAATGAGCTCAAAAAATTGATAGAAGAGTATTATCAGCGGTATCATTAACAGTAAAAAGAAAAAGATTGATTCCCCAACATCGTTCAAAACCTGTACAAGTCAATTGAATGAGTTGTTCGCCTTATATTTTTCATTGATCTTTTAAACAAAGTAAGTTAGGACGTCTAAACAAAACAATGCGTCAAAATCCCTCCTACCTTTGTCTTAACAAAATCAAATTTTTAAAATGAAAGCAAACAATTATCAAGGAGCATTACAGAAACCAATCGGTTCTGGCTTCACAGCAAAATCTACTTCAGAGGACGTCATTAAAGGAATTGATCTAAGCAATAAAATCGCAATTGTAACGGGAGGTAATACGGGAATCGGACTTGAAACTACCAAAACGCTCGCTTCTGCCGGTGCAACTGTTATCGTTCTTGCAAGAAACGTTGAAAAAGCAAAAGTAAATTTAGCAGGTATAGTAAATATCGAAATCGAAGAAGTGGATATGATTGAACCAGCTTCTATTGACAGATTTGCTAGAAAATTCATTTTATCAGGCAGACCACTTCATTTACTAATCAACAATGCCGGTATTATGTGGGTCCCTTTGCAGCGTGACCAACGTGGAATTGAATCGCAACTAGCGACAAATTATTTAGGGCAATTTCATCTTACAGCTAGACTGTGGCCCGCATTAAAACAGGCGGGTGCTGCACGAGTTGTCAATGTATCTTCTCTTGGACACCATAATTCTTCCTTCAATTTTGAAGATCCAAATTTTGAAAATCGCGAATATGAAACTCTTCAGGCTTATGGTCAATCAAAAACGGCAAGCAATCTTTTCACTTTAGAGCTAGATAACCGAGCCAAAGATTTTAATATAAGGGCGTATTCTTTACATCCCGGCTCGATCGGAGGTACAGAATTGGGGCGGGATGCAGACCCGGAACAATGGAGGAAGTTAGGATTTTTAGATGAAAATGGAAATATACACCCAGCGATGATGGCTGCATTGAAGACCATTCCACAAGGTGCTGCGACTACGGTTTTTGCAGCGACCAGTCCGTTATTAGATGAAATAGGCGGTGTATATCTGGAAGATAACGATATCGCAGAGTTGCTACCAACAGATCCTTTAATCCCAACCCATACAAAACTGCATCAGAACGGTGTCCAACAATATTCATTGGATAAAGATTCAGCAAAACGCCTTTGGCACCTTAGTGAAGAAATGATCGGAGTAAAGTTCAATATAGACTAATATCCAAACGGCTTACGATAAAAGATTTAGCTATTAATTTTTTATATTTATGTCATCACAATGCCTTTAAAGCCGAACAGAAAATTCGAATCATGGAGTATAAAGCAAAATATATAACAGATGATATTAAGCTATCCTGTTATGAGGATAAGTTTTTCAAATCGGATATCAGTTTCGAGTGCCATATGTTAATCTGGTTTATTTCCGGTGAAACAAAAATTGTACAAGCCGATGCTACTTACGTGTTTAAAAAAGGTGATATTTTTCTAATTCCAAGAAATCAGTTAGCAACAATTATCAACTACCCAAAAGATGGACAGCCTCACAAAACGGTCGTGATGCACTTAACGAGTGAGAAGCTAAAAAATTTCTATGCAAATCTGACCATAGAGCCTTCTGCTCGAAAATCGGAAAAGATATACAGCTTTAACAATCATCCTTTACTGGAAAGCTGTCTTTCCTCATTGATTCCTGATTTTGAACTACAGAAACTGCCCGAGAACATTGCCTCCCTGAAAATCACGGAAGCAATCAGTATCCTCCGGGCGATAGATAAAGAAATAGATCCTATTTTGGCTAACTTTGAAGAACCCGGCAAAATTGACCTGGCAGGCTATATGGAAAAGAACTTTATGTTCAATTTATCGCTGGAAAAATTCGGTTATCTGACAGGACGAAGTTTAACCACCTTCAAAAGGGATTTTAGCAAGATTTTCAACCTCACACCGCAGCGATGGTTAACAAAAAAACGATTGGAGCTAGCACACTATCAATTTGTTGAAAAAAGAATGAAACCAATCGAAGTTTGTTACGCGGTAGGATTCGAAAATCTTTCACATTTCTCCTATGCGTTTAAAAAGCATTTTGGTTACACGCCTACCGATCTGCGAGCATCGGGACTTTGAAAAAATGTTGAATAGGTCTAATAGCGAATTTCATTCCGGATACATATTAAGCATTTGAAAACGTTGAATACAAATCATAGCGAGCGCAAGCTTATCTCAAAGGCCACCTATCATCGTGCAGACTGAAAACTCATATATATCAGCTAGCACAGATGAATCCAACTCTTATACGTCTAATGGGAGCAGCTTATAATACCTTCGAATCAATTCTATTTTATGAATTTTATTCCAGTTGCAATATAGAAATTACGATAAATAATTACAGATCCAATTGAATACCTAAATTTGCTATTGTCCCGCTTCCTTTTACATAATAACGGCCTTCATTGGTGGCTCCTCTCACCTCCGCGTGCAGCGGGAAGTAATCATTATTTAGGATATTATTAACTGAAAAAATGAAAGCTAGATTCTTTAATTTATAGCGCGTTTGGAAATCCATCAGCCCATAGCCCGAAATCGGGTATTTGCCATAATTATATTCAGAAGGTCGAAAAACATCGCGTTTACCCAAATGTAAATATTGGAGATAGACGTTCCACCGATCTGTCAATTTGAAATCGGCATTAATATTTATTTTAAAAGGCGAAATAATGGAGTTGTCCAATTTATCCTTATACTTTCCCTCATTTTTCAAATCTTGCCTACCATCCATGTACCCGAGTATAGTACCAAACTTGAACCAGTCAACAGGAGTAATATCGACAACAAACTCCAAACCGTAAATACGTTGCGGCACTTGAATCAATTCATAATTACCAGGTGTTGACGTTTCTGCGAACGTACTGCCTTTTTTGGAGGAGCTATAATACCCTGTCAATTGGTAGCTCAACATAGAATAGGTCCCGTTTAGACCCAACTCAACGTTATTGACAACTACTGGCTTCGGATCGATTTGACTCAAAGGTACTCCATTTCGCAATACAAGCCCCACATCGCCGATAGAATATCCTTGCGAAAATGAAGCAAAGGGCTGTAGGTATTTCAATTTATTATACCTTCCTGCCAAATTGAATACAAATGCATTTGAATTGCTCTTGTCTCCCGGAGTGACTTTCCCTGCTTTTGTCAGATCCCCTACCTTAAAATCCAAGTTTTCGTACCGCACACCACCTTTCACTATCCAGTAATCGGCGAGATTAAATTTACTTTGAAGATATAAAGCCCCACTTTTCATGTTCATATCGGGTGTCACTAATCCATCGCTCAACGTTTTTTGAACCGTGTGATCTTTTAAAAGATCTACTCCATAAATTAAGGTTACTTTATTGTTGTTGGATAGATCAAAGGGCGTACTGAAATTTAGTCTAGCTCCCTTATGATCTGAATAGGTTTGGTTGTAGGTTTCAAATACCGTGTTCATATCTTCATAATACAGACTCATATTTGCTGAAGTCCGACCAAAGTTGCCATCATACTTTACATGAAAAGCTTTATTGTAAGGTGTTCCGCCATTAATCACTGTATCTGAAGGGATCCCAATAGCGGGTTTACTTCCAAACTCCCCCTTAGTGCCGACGTATTTACTATCCTGAACACTTCTATAATAGTTACCCATCAATTCAATGCGATGATTATCGTTAATCTGATAACCGATCTTCGCCAAGGTATTATAACTTTTTGTCTCTCCCAGACCATAGAATGGACTTACAATGGTACCATCAGAGCTGCGGACCACGCCGGTTCGCGCAATCTTTCCTTGCACGACATAATCAAACTTGTTTTGCGATCCCGAAAATACTTGTGCCAAATTATACCCATATGTTTCACTTGGTTTGACCAAGCTTAGGGAATTATTTAAAGAGGTTGACGAATGAAAACTCTTGTCTATCTTTGGCTTCTTTGTAATGTAATTAATAATACCACCGGCGGCACCATTTCCATACATTGCAGAGGCACCGTTGATGACTTCGATATGGTCAATTGCGCTAGCGTCAATCGTCTTCATATCTCTTCCGCCATTTCTTAAAGGAGTAGATTGAGGAATCCCATCGATAAGTACCAAAAAATTCCGACCACGTATTTTAGCGATGAAGTTGTTTTGGCTTTCCTCACTTGGAGAGATACTTGGCACTTTCTGCATTAGGATATTGGGTAAGTTGTCATTTATCAGACGCTGATCTTCTAAGGTCTTACCTCCGATATAGGTAATTGAAGATGGTACTTCGTCTATGCTTTCAGCCAATCTGCTCGCCGTCACGACAACTTCATTCAAATGATTACTTGTTTGTTCCATGACAAAGTCCGGAAGCTCCAGAATTTCCCCTTCCAGTGCGATCTGCGATCTGATTTCTTGAAAACCAATATGCTTTACGGTCATGGAGTGAATTCCTTTAGGAATCTTTGAAAAAATAAAATTCCCCTCATTATCAGTCTTGGTACTATTTATCCCGTCAATATTGATATACACATTGGACAAACCTTTCCCCACTGAATTTTTCACTTTGCCCTTAATTATCCCTGGTTCTTGACCATGACCATTTTTCTTAAGAGTCATCGGTTTTTCCATGGAAAAACTTATTGCTGGAATTATAGAAAAACTTAAAACCAATAGACTACTAGCCAATATTGTCTTCTGGGTAATAAACCAAGATCTTGTTGTTTTTTTCACGTATTTAAGGTGTTAAAAAAATCATTTGCCCTGTCTGCATATTGATGTCTTTCTATTTCCAAACCTTGCTATCCTGGAAATACTGCTCTGCAAAAAGACATAATTACTATTTAGACTAATTATTATTAGCGGCAAATATAGTAAAGTTGGGAAATACTTAAAGCTAAAAATTTAGAATAATAAGCGATCGAATAACTCCATCGATTATTCCATTAGGATGCAGAATGATAATAGCAGCAATAAATCTTAATGTACATTATGTTTTATGCTTGTTGTACTCCATTTTTTGCTGCTTCAACAGTCCCTAACTTTATCAAACAAAAGAAAACAGGTTCCTCTAGGTCAGATTTCATGAATACCGGAACCATTGACATTATAAAAAATTAGTATTAACATTTTAAATCTTAAAGTCATGGCACTTACAACAAGAATCAACGCGGACGATGTAGCGTTTTTATTGATCGATCATCAAAGTGGTCTATTCCAGACAGTAAAAGATATTGAAGTACCTACATTGAGAAGTAATGTAGTCGCTCTTTCACAGGTCGCCGCTATTGAAAACATTCCTGTTATTACAACTGCTTCAGAACCAAAGGGTCCGAATGGTCCATTGATGACAGAAATCCACGAAAATGCCCCACATGCACAATATGTCGGACGTACTGGTGAAGTAAATGCATGGGATGCTCCTGCATTTGTTGAAGCTGTTAAAGCTATTGGTAAGAAAAAATTGGTTATTGCAGGTGTATTAACAAGTGTTTGTGTGGCGTTTCCTGCAATTTCAGCAATTTCGGAAGGTTATGAAGTTTTTCCGGTCATTGATGCTTCAGGCGATATGAGTCCATTATCAACACAAGTAACAATTTCTCGATTACAGTTGGCAGGCGTTATTCCCATTACGACCACAGCTGTAATTAGCGAAATATTAAAAAGTTGGAAAAATACGGACGCTGCGAAATATGCACATGCACTTTCCTTGGTGATGCCTAATTATCAAGCTTTAATAGAAAGCTATTATAAAGCACAGGAAGTCGCACTAGAAAGCAAATAAGTATTTTTATTTTGTTTAACCATCTGCGGGATCGCTTTTACATAAGCTTATTCCGTAGATTACCTTCCGTTTAAAAAAAGCGTATCATCCGTTTTCATCACTTTTACCCTTTTCCTAAAGGAATAAAGGTCTTTTCCGTTTGGCAGTCTGGATAAGAAAATAAAAAAGTCCCAATTTCTCAAAAAGGGACTTTCTTAGTATATAATCAAATTACTTTTTTGTTTTTGACACTTGAGTTATCAGTGTATATTGCTGAGATGAACCATCAGCAGGAGGATTTCTGACCTCTTCGACCTTTACTTTGATCACATATTCATATCCTGATTCGTAGTTAAATCCCTGGATATTTCCATAAAAATATTCCCAGTTATCTGATTCTTTCGCCTTGACCTGCATGCACTTCATTGGGCTTACACCTTCGCAATCAACCAACTGCGGTCCCACAATCATTATTTTCTCATTGCTTTCAGCAGAATTTTTGCTACACTGGATAAAAAAGAATAAAATGAAGACGGCAAGAAGCCCCTTGAGTAATTGGTTTATACGTTTCATAAAAGAAATTTTAATAATAACTAATATAACCATTATATATATTCTTTACTATACCTATTTTACGCGCATCAGTATTGCTTATAACAACAATATTCAATATCTTCAAACCTGATGATTCTTCTTAAAGCGTTTGAGTTCACTTAACACAGCTTCTTTTTAGTAGTTTTTCCTATCGCGTTATAAAATTACGAAACGATTCGCTGATAATATTGTTCTTCAATAAACAATCGTATTTAATATGGAAGATCTATTATATTTGGCAGGTATCGGTATGGTGATCATGTGGGCGGTCACTTTTTTAGGCGGATTCATAACTGAAGATTTTATTCATATACTTTTATTTTTTGCGATGATAGTGTTTATATTTCGTGCAATTAAGGGTTTTAACAACTCTAAGGTGAATCAACCTCAACAGTAAATCAAAGCTATTAATAAACCAATCGACCGGCAATAAAGATGACGATCCCAAGCCAATTAAATCAAAATCAATGGTACGATATGCATAACCAGAAGAGCGACTTCGACTCCTGTCAAAGAATTTTGGAGGCTTTATGTGGCCACACGAAAATGAGATATGGCATGATACGCAAGAAAGATGGCCGGAAATGGGGAAATTGGTGTGTTTACGATTATCATTCTCAGAAGATCGTCAATAAAAATAGTGAACACTACGTTAAAATATATCAGGAAATAAGGAAAGGTTTCTCCCCTATTTACATTGATGATACCGAGCAGTGTTCTGTCGACGAATGGACACAAGTTCTTCACGAATTCGGTTTAAAAAGCTATATCTCTTACCCAATTATTAACAAAAATAATTCTATTGTTGGGCACTTGAGTTTCATGAACGCTGAACCAGTACACTTCGACCCAATTAAATTAGAGACGCTGCTACCTGTTTGCAGTGATTTGATTGCAATAGATTTCAAAACCATTATTGAACGTAGAAATACGAGGAAAAAATTGGAGCAGGAACTTAATTATTCCAAAAACAGAGAACTTGTTTTATCGTCCTTGGCTCACGACTTAAATAATCCCGTCAGCATCGTAAAAGTGATATCACAATATCTTGGCGAAAACATTAAAGATGAAAGCCAAAAAAACTTAATAAAGAAAATACAAGAGGCTTCATCACGCGTCAAAGGAGTGATAGATGATATTTTAGATTTCAGTAGTATCCGTCTTCAAGACAAGCTAATTAGAATTAATGATCATTATCGCATGGATGCATTGATCAAGCAAATTTTATCTGAATTTGAAGTATTACATAACAGAGCACTAATTGCCAACATCAACCTTCCAGTTGATGTACCTTGTGATCATCAGAAAATGGGGCGTGCATTCACTAATTTAATTGGAAATGCGATAAAACATGGTAATCCTTTTCAAAATATCGAAATAAATGCATTCATTCAAAAAGAAAATTTCATTTTTAGTGTTACAAATGAGGTCTCCTATCCTCAATATTCGGATCTTAAAGATCTATTTAAACCTTTTGTAAAAGGAGTCAATAGTAATGGGCTCGGATTAGGATTGTTTATTGTGAGTGAAATAGTAAAAATTCATAAGGGAAAAATAGCCGTAAATTTAAAGGACAATAAAATAACTTTTAACCTGATGATCCCAATAGATTCAACTACAGTTGTTCAATAGTAAAGTATAAACCAAGATTTCGTATTAAATTTTCGGCTGTTACCATCGTATTTTCTTTTATTACTACCTATTATTTATGTTCGCCTGTCTCCCTTGCTGCAAGTTCATCATGTGCAGTAAGATCAAGACGTAAAGGCGTAATAGAAACCAAATTGTGTTCTACTGCCCAGCGATCAGTACCTTTTTCAGCAGGTTCTAATGGCACCACTGTGATCCAATAGTTTTTCCTTCCCATAGGATCCTCTCCGGGCACCACACGGCCATCATATAAACGTACTGATTGTCTTGTCCAGGAAAGCCCCTCCGGGTTGGCTGGAAAATTCACATTATAGAGAGCAGGGCCTTTATTTTTCAGTAAAATCTTCAGCACATCGGTTGTCCACGGATACAATCCTTCAAAATCCGGCTCGGTCTTTCCTACGGGTGTGCTCAATGCTATACCGGTAATACCGAGCAGTGTCGCCTGCTTTGCCGCAGCCAAAGTTCCGGAATGCCACATGGAATTGCCTAAATTTGGTCCCATGTTAATACCCGAAAGTACAACCTGCGTATCGGGAAACATATGTAGACCCAACGCCACACAGTCTGCTGGAGTGCCATTTACCCTAAACGCTTCAATATCCTCAAAAGTTATCGGTGCACGTCGGTAGCTTAAGGGCCGGGAATGCGTAATAGCATGTCCCATAGAAGATTGCTCCACATCGGGCGCAACAATCTTTACCGTCCCAAACTCCTTTGCTGCATTTGCCAGTGCCGCAATCCCCGGTGAATAAATGCCATCATCATTGGTAATAAGTATATTCATAACTGTCCTTTTCTATGAAAACCAATCTCAAGCAGGCTTTGTTCAGCTTTTATGAAAGAACATGGCAAAAACATAAGGTTAGTACATAATCCTGCTGCTGGGGATGACTCAAACGGAGACAAAGATGAACTATGCCAATTGATTGAAGATCTTGGCCACAATTGCATTGTAGTAACCAAAAAAGATGCTGTCAAAAAAATCGACCCGCAGACAGACATCATTGCCCTTGCTGGCGGTGATGGGACTATAAGAATGGTAATTATGGCGCTATTGGAAAAAAAACTACGATTTAAAAGGCCAATCGCCATACTCCCACAAGGCACTGCAAACAATATTGCTATTTCTCTTGGTATTCCTTTGAACATTGAAAAAGCTATCGATCTCTGGAAAAATTGCCAACTTAAAAAATTCGATGTAGGAATGGTTATGGGGCTAGAAAGAAAGCCGTTGTATTTTATTGAATCCATTGGCTTTGGTGTATTTCCTTTACTGATGAAGAAAATGGATAAAAAAAATACAGAAGAGCTGAGCGCAGAAGATGAAATCAAAACCGCACTAAGGCAGCTTCGCAAACTGGTAGAAACATTCCGAGCTACCACACTAAGACTCACAGTGGCTGGAAATAATTATGAAAAAGATTGCATACTTGTTGAGATCATGAATATATCAAGTATGGGACCGCGGCTAGTTCTTGCTGCTGACGCTGACCCTGGAGATGGACAATTTGATATCATCATTGTCACTGTCGATCAACGCCAGGAACTTATTAGCTATATCGATGGACTATTGAATGGAACCAACGTCGAATTTAAAATAAAACCTATCCGGGCTAGTCGATTGGCGATGGAATGGGAAGGCAACGAAATACACATCGATGATGAGCACAAGAGTTACTTCGGCCAACAATTGAAGCTTACCTCGCTCGAAGGTATAGTTGAAATTGTCACTGGCAATAAATAAAATATGATTTGAACCAACGATAATGGATCAAAAAATGTTCTTTTTTAAAAAACTCGTTAAAATGAACAGATCTAAAAACACCAAAGAAACGCATGTTGGCATGCTTGTTCTTATCATCGCAGCCATTCCAAACCCAGATCCACGGGAGCCAAGCCCAGACTTATCCGAAGCTCAACAAGAGGGCACTTCCAAAGAAGATAGAGATCCCAATACCAATCAATCGGGTATTAAAGATGATCGTACCCATGACAGGGAGGAAGCGCAAGCCGAGCAGAAAGAAAAAGATGATGAAGATAAACCTGATCTTTCGGGTGATATCAATGTCTAGATAGGGCCACATCTTCTGCTAGCTGTATAGGTGTTGCGCCGACCTTAAAATAGCAAGATTGCTCAGCTAACACTGGAAGAAGCTTCCCATTTTTAATTTTTTTGTGGTGGAAAGAAAAATAGTTTTGGATTTATTTTGAAATAGATCCAAACCGCCTTTCCCATTTTAATCAATTCTTTTGATGGAAGGTTCCTCGAGCGAAACGCTAACAGTAAGGAAAGGGAAAAGCTGACCATAAAATTAAAGAATCCTATGATACCAATCCCTAAAATGCCCCAAATCCATATATCAGTAGATAGCTCCATCCCATGACCAAATAGTCCCAATGCCAGATTCCCACTGGCGAATGTAATGTGCCTTATATCTAGATTTAAACCTAAAAAAAGTCCAACGGAAGCTGTCGTTCCCATAAAGATCCCAAACCAAATATTGGATACGATACCAGCCCATTTTTTTTCATAAAACGAAGCTAGTTTGTTTGTTTTTGCCTGGCCGAATATTTTTTTCAATAGGGGATGTTCTTGAATGCGGTAGTACACAGAGTTGTGTTTGTCTCGGTTTGAAATACTGCCGGCAATAATCCCGGAAAGAAATAGAAAAATACCGGCGATAGACGCATGCAAGATCAGCGGTGTTTTTATTGGATTAAGATCATTGACCAGATGTAACCACTTGGCGCTCGCAATATTGACCTGAAACAATTGTTGAATTACCCCGACAAGAAAAAGGCTCATCGGAAAAGCCATCACAACATTACCAATAAAGGCAATAAACTGAGACCGAAATAATCGGGCAAACAATTCAGCAAATTTCCAATAACGATGTTTGCTGTCCCCCTGTTCGGAAATCCCTTGCTCAATAGCGTTCACCAATGCAGAAGCTGTCATCGCAGGCTGTTTGGTTGCCAAAGTTGCACCAAGAAGATAAATAAACGTAAAGCCAATCGCATAATTCATGCTGTAAAGAAATGCATGACCAAATTCACTGCTGTGTATCTTACCTAACAATAATTTAACGATGCACATAACGCCGACAATGAGGCCTCCTCCACAGGCTGAACGGAACATTTTCCAATATTCCTGTTTACTTGAGGTAATATAATGCTCACCGGTCTGCGCAGTATGATGCGTAATTTCGTAGGCCAAGAGCTGTGTACTCTGTCCAACCAATTTGCGAATATTGCTTTTCCGGGAATTATAACCAATAAGTGTAGTGCCCAGCGCAATCGTCTTTTGCCTCTTTTCATCTGCATGATCGATGACTAAAAACGACAAGATTTCTCGGATCCTTTCCAGTTGTTGCCGCATACGTAAGAGCGATTGATTCACTTTGATGGAAATTCCAAAACGATGTGAATTATCGAAAGCCGTTTCAATATACGATTCGCATTGCTTATGAAGTACCAAGATTTGTTTATAAGAAAGATCATCCGAGGAAATAAACTTATATTCTGATTGTAAAATACGATCATTCAATTCGGTAAACTCCCGCATAATAGCAATAAATGGGCTATCAAAATTTTGAAACTCGGGTACCATCTTGTTTACGTCTGTTTCCATTGCACGCCCGGTAATACGTTGAACCAACAGTTCCAAGCCATACAATATTTCGGTCATTCCAAAACCCGTTTTGTCATCGTAAATCGTTTCAAATTGAGATACACGAAACAGCTCATCGAACTGATGTTGCGGAATCGCGGCAACCCAGTCCGCATCCCCAGGTCTATAAAAAACCTGATTTAACAGATATTGTAAAGTAGACTTTGGTGGTTGAAAAGGCAAATACCGCTCGGTGATTCTTTTTTTTAGTTCATAAAAAAAATCTGCATAACTAATTATACCAGTATCAGAAATCAATTGATCAAAATCTTTTTCAGCCAAGATTCTTTTGAGATAAAGCTGAAAGCCTTCCAACTCCTTCGGTGCGGCATTGAGATAATCCAGTAAAAATTGAATATCAACCTGATAAAGTACATGAACATGCTTTGGCCGGATGATGTCCACGAGTAAAACCAAAAAATCAACGTTTATATAAGCAGGATCCCTTAATTCACCTTTAAATCGTCCAAACAAACTTCTTACCTGCTGCTCTTTATCCTGTTCTTTTCTCATAAAAAAAAATCCCTACTCTAGATACCAAATTTGCATACATTTTGTTTTCCTACTCGCAAAGATTCGCTCGCTGAATTGTGTCAAATAGCCACTTGAATCAATGATTTTGGTCATTTAGCTTCCACTTGAAGTTTTATACTTTTACAGGTAAGAAATTATAAATCAACGATTAACTTGATATAAGAGACGAAAATGAAAAATAACAATAAAATGAAGCCTGCAAAATTATGTTACGAACATATCGGCGGAAAACTCGGCCAACTTTTACTAGAGGCTCTGATTGTAAAAGGCTGGTTAGCAAAAGCAGATCCTAGTGATAAAAATTTCTATATCACTGAATTTGGAGCATCTCAATTGACGGCATTTGGTATTGACCTATCGCAAATTAAATCCTGAACAAAATGAGCTTAATATTGGATTACGACAATTTCTTTCTACCCGTAGAAAATCTCGAGAAGGCAAAGGAATTTTATGGAAATCTACTTGGCCTAGAAACTAAATTCGATTTTTCGGATAAGGGAATGACGGCTTTCAAGATAGGTGACAATGAACCTGCAATCATTCTTAGTACAGTACAACATAATAAACCGACGATTTGGTTTACCGTTGCCGATGTCAAAACAACATATGAACGGCTTAAGGAAAAAGGGATCGTATTTTTAAGCGAGCCATTTGAGATCATGACAGGTTTAGCAGTTGAATTTAACGATCCATCCGGAAACAAACTTGGAATAACAGATTATTCCAAATCAAATAAAGTGTAAAGTTCGGAGGTACCCGCTGAAGCAATGTGTAGTTTAGTGTAATATATCGTATCTTGCTATCCAATTTTAAACCAAACATCAATGTTATGCGAAGAATCCTTTACTCCATATTAGCTACCGGCCTTATTTTTGCAGGATGCGCAGGAATGAAAAGCCAGGGAGATAATACTGGCTGGAAATCATTATTTGACGGAAAAGACATCAATGATTGGTTTGTTAAAATTCATCATCATGATGTCGGTGTAAACTACGGAAATACGTTTAGAGTCGAAGATGGAATAATTAAGGTCAGATATGATCAGTATGATGATTTTAATGATCAATTTGGCCATTTATATTATAAAACACCCTTTTCTTATTATCATTTAAAGTTTGAATATCGATTTGTAGGCGCGCTCCATAAAGGTGCCCCCTCCTATACGCTTCGTAACAGCGGCGTGATGTTTCATTCGCAGGACCCCAGAACAATGTTGAAGGAACAGGACTGGCCTATTTCTGTCGAAATGCAACTTTTAGGAGGATTGAGCGATGGTCAACCCCGTCCTACAGGAAATATGTGTTCCCCTGGAACCAATGTGGTCTATCAGGGCAAAATAGCTTCCTCACATTGTTTAAATTCTACTTCGAAGACCTATGATGGTGATCAATGGGTTAAAGGGGAATTGATTGTATTGGGAGATTCGTTAATCAAACACATCATTAACGGAGATACCGTACTAGAATATTCAAAACCTCAGATTGGAGGTGGAACGGCCAATGGGTATGACCCCAAAATGAAGATCGACGGTAAGCTGCTCAGCAGTGGATTTATCGCTTTACAGAGTGAAGGTCAACCCGTAGATTTTAAGAATATATGGATTAAGGAGCTACCTACACCAAATAAATAAGGAGCTAAAAGAAGGTGTAATTAATTATCTCAAATTGTCATAAGGAACTTAAACAGTTACTGTTCTCGTGGAACATAGCGCGCAAAAAAGAAATTGTCTAATGGCGAAAGCTCAACAATGATTTAGTATTTTTAAAATAATAAACACTTAAAACAAAGATGGTAATCATCAGATTTAACTATGGGCAAAATAACAAAAGAAGATATTGTCGAAGCTGATAATCAGCTTTTTGCGGCTCAGCTAGCAAGTGATGTAGATGCTCTTGACCTCCTTCTGTACGATAGCCTGGTAGCAATTGCGCCAGATGGCCAAATGCTAACAAAAGAAATGGATCTAAATGCGCATAGGTCAAAAGCAATGATTATTGAACAAGCCACAACAGAAATCGATGCGATCAAGCTCGTGGGAGATACCGCACTTTCAGTCGTTACAATGACAGCCAAAGGTCAGGTTATGGGGGCACCACTCGAAGGAAAATTCCGGTATTTTAGAACCTGGAAACGCATTGACAACTCATTAAAGGTTATTGGGGCAAGTTTTATGCAATTACCCTCATAAATAATTGGTAATAACTAATTAAAAAAAGAATATGTTAGCACTTGTCTGCATTACAAAAATTAAAAAACGTGCTTTTTTTGTAGCTTGTATTTTTTCTTGTTTTCTTATCTCTTGTCGAAATATTGGCCAACCCGTCAATAAACAAAAATCGGGTTCCTATTTTATTGATTCGAAAGGGCAGATCGCTTATTGTCAGAATGGAAATTGGTTTAGCTTGGGTATTTCACAAATGCAGGCTGACGCCAAATCGTTTGAAGTCCTGTCAGAAGATATCGCCAAAGACAAAAATGCGGTCTATTTTCGTGGGATGCCCCAAAAACTTGTGGACAAAAGTTCCTTTTATGTTGACCAGCAGATTCCAAAAGATCGTTTTCACGTTTATTATATCGATCAGGTCCTGGGCTTCCATATTATCGAAGGCGCAGATCCGAAGACATATGAAGCGGTTGCGGGTCATATAAACTGGGCACGCGACAAGGATCATTACTTCTATTCGAATGATCCCATAAAAGTCGACAGGAACACCTTTTCGTTCATCAACGATTACTTTCTAAAGGATAAAGACTCCGTATATATTTCACCTAATATCGGTACTTTTAAGGCAATTTTAGCCAATACTGGAAACGTTGAAGCGATTAACAAATATTACATAAAAATTTATGACACGATTTATTATCCGCCATTTCAACAGGGGTTAGCTGTTGTAAAGAGGCCATTTAACACCATTCACAAAATTCGTGTGCTTGATCAGGACCATATCAATATCGACAATAAAACTATCCTATTCAGAGGAAAAGATTTTAAATATGTGCATGTTGATGCCCCCTCTTTTAAATTATATCCTATTGATGAAGAAATTGACTCTTACGGAAGCAACTCCTATTCAAAAGACAAAAGTCACGTGTTCTATAATCAGGAAATAATCCCAGGTGCCGATGTAAAAACATTTATACCCTTGGGCAATGATTTTGGAAAAGACACAAAAAATGTGTTTTATAAAAACCAGTTGCTTGAAGAAGTAGATGCAAGAAGCTTTAAGAAGGAAGGCGATTTTTATAAGGACAAACTTGGCAATAAGTTTAGTAGCCTTACAGGAAATAAGGTATAAAATCCGTCATGGAAGCAATTAGTCAGACTTTAAGCGCTATACATCAAACAACATTCTCTTCCTTCCTTGGGTTCGCCACAAGCCGACCAATAGAACAATTTCTTTTTCCATTACTTACAAATTTGTTAGTAACACACAAATAGCTGCTTGACACCCAGAAGCAAGTATTTGCCTTTACATTTGCTCGTATAATTAGTCATACACAACAGTTTTTATTTATGAAAAAATACGCATATATAGGCGCTTTGGGTTTTCTCGCAGTAATCACAACAGAGTTTGGCATTATTGGCATCTTACCGCAACTAGCCGATCATTATCATATCAGTATCGATAAAGCAGGTTATTTATTGAGTGCTTTTGCTTTGATCATTGCGATAACTGGGCCATTTATGACATTACTCGCTTCGGGATTCGACCGCAAGAAAGTCATGTTAACTGCCATCGCTATTTTCTTAGTCACAGCGATTGTCTCTTCATTATCCCCTCCTTTTTGGTTCCTGCTTATTGTAAGAATTCTTCCGGCCTTTCTCCAACCTGTCTATATTGCAACAGCATTGTCTGTCGCCATTTTAAAAGGGGGGAAACAAAATGAAAATGAGCTTATGAATATTGTTTTCAGTGGTGTTGCGATAGCCATGGTAACAACCGTCCCCTTCGCCACCTACATTGCCAGTCTCTCTTCTTGGACATATTCTTTCACAATACAGGCAGTTGTCAGTATAATCGCGCTATTGGCGATCTATCTTGCCATTCCTCCGTTGCCCGTGAAAGAAAAAAAAACCTATGGAAGTCAAATGAAAATATTAACCAAGCCCATCTTTTTGGTCAGCACCGCCATGAATTTCTTTATGGTATCAGCTTGGTTTTCTACCTATAGTTACTTCGCCGAGTATTTAAACAAAGCAAAGAATATGGACAGTACCATGGTTAGTTATATGTTATTTGTATTTGGTATTATCGGAGTCATTGCTAACTGGGTTGCAGGGAAAATGCTCAACCGAAACATTACGTTTACCACGGCCTTTTTCTTATCGGGTACACTTATTATCCCCTTACTACTGTATTTTTCCGATGGCAATCTATTCGCCACGGTCTGTACGATTGCCTTGTGGGGATTTCTTTATTCTCCTAGCTTCTTAAACGCATCTACCTATATGATTTCCTCTGCACCCGAGGCGCTAGAATTTGCCAATAGTCTAGCGACTTCATTTGGCAATCTTGGGGTAACCTTGGGAACTACCGTAGGTGGCTGGATTATCGTTTCGAAAGGTGTAGAATTTTCGCCATGGCTTACGATGAGCTTTGGTTTTCTTGCTTTTTTGATGATCGCCCTACGACAGTTTCTAGAAAAACGTAGCGCAATAAAGCAAATAACGGTCGCGCAGTGTACATCGCAATAATATATTTTGCCCGTATCGTAAATAGCGAATGCACGGTCAATTTAGATCTAGTTAGCGTGCATAATCATTCCAGCGCGAACTAGATCTAACGCTTTCTCCTTAAAGACCATCGATAAGATACCAGCTCAGAATAATACCTATGACAAAAATTAATACAGCCACAATCGTGATGCTATTTGAAGTTTGAGTAAAGTTTTCCGCTTCAATTTGTTTGTTCGTTTTACGATATTTAAAGAAAGCGACAATAACTGTCAATGCACCTATGACTACAATGGAAACGCCAACAGCGCCAGAATGTTCATGCTGTGAGCCTGCAACTACATCTTTTTTTAAAATGAGCTCAATCTGACGAATAAATAATGAAAATTTAACAACTACAAAACCGAATCCCATAATCCCTAGGCTCGTCCGGATCCAAGCAAGGAAAGTTCGTTCATTAGCAAGATGGTCATTTACCTTTTGGGGGGTATTTTTAGTCATTCGAAATAAATTTTGATCAACAAATACGTTAAAAGAATTGTAAAATTTATACCTAGCCTTAAGCAACCTGTTATGGCTGTGACTATGCTTTAGCACATATCGTTCACAGGTTAGTCAATTTTTTAAGGTTCAGCAATCATTTTGTTTGTTTTTCAATAAAACGCTGCAGAACGTTGAAAAGTTTGATTAATATTTTAATGATATTTTTTATAGCTTTGTTTAGGATGAAAAAGCTGCTGGCTATATGCTTCTTGACGATTTACATCGCGTCGGCAACCGAAATTTCACAATTATTGAGATTTCCGTTGTTGATTGAGCATTATTTTGAGCACAAAGTAAAAAATCCAAGCCTCTCTGTCGTCGATTTTCTGAACGTACACTACAGTGGGTACCACCTAGAGAATCACCCACATGACGATGACTATGAGAAAGATCAAAAACTTCCTTTTATGATGCATACAACCTCATACAACGCTGTTTTTGTGTGCCCTCAAATTGCTGCTATCAAAATTAAAAATAGATCCTTACCCGAAAAAAATAACAATACCGCTGTTTGGAATGATCAGTTTATAGAGGATACATTCATAACTTCCATTTGGCAGCCGCCCAAATTCTGTTAATACATCATACTTCTTATTATTTCGGTTGAAGACTTCCACCCGACCATAACTTTCACGTCAGTAAAAGTTTAAGTTTTGTCATGTCACAATTGCATCCTTTTTTATCGCTGCGATTCTACGCTTGGCTGAAGTCTTCCGCTATTATTTTACGATTTAACAGAATCTATTTATTATGCTTACGAAAATCATTGAGTTCTCTGTAAAGAACAAACTCATTGTAGCACTACTGATGTTGGCATTAATCGGGATAGGCACATATCAGGTGACCAAACTTCCTATTGATGCTGTACCTGATATTACCAACAATCAGGTGCAGGTCATCACTATTGCCCCTTCTTTTGGTGCAACGGATATTGAACGATTAATCACCTTTCCAATCGAACAGGCCAACAGTAATATTTCTGGATTACAGGAAATCCGGAGTTTTTCGCGATTTGGGCTATCCCTTGTAACCATTGTCTTCGATGACAACATTGATGTCTATTGGGCCCGGCAACAAGTCGCTGAACGTCTGCAACAGGTACAGCAAGAAATTCCTCCAGGCATAGGTTCTCCCCAGCTGGGCCCGATTTCTACAGGTCTTGGAGAAATTTATCAATATGTCGTTCGACCCCAGCCGGGATACGAGCACAAGTATAATGTAACCGAACTGCGTACTATCCAAGATTGGATTGTCAGAAGGCAGCTGCTAGGCGTCAAAGGCGTAGCTGAAGTCAGTAGTTTCGGAGGAAAGCTGAAACAATATGAGATCGCTGTCAGCCCTGACAGACTCAATGCCTATGGGATTACAATCAACGATGTCTTTGACGCACTAAATGCCAATAACCAAAACACCGGCGGCGCATACATTGAGAAAGGACCAACAGTCCTTTATATCCGAAGCGAAGGACTGGTCGGCAACATTGACGACATCCAAAATATTGCGATTGGGGGTAAGCAAAACGACCTACCGATTTTCATTCGGGACATTGCTCAAGTACAACCTGGCTATGCAACCCGCTATGGCGCGATGACCTACAACGACAATGGTGAAGTTGCTGGAGCCGTCGTGATGATGCTAAAAGGCGCCAATAGCAGCCAAGTCATTGCAGATGTAAAGGCCAAAGTAGAGGAAATCCGAAAAACATTGCCTAAAGGTGTCCTTATTGAACCTTTTCTTGATCGTACCAAAATGGTCAATAATGCCATCAGTACGGTGCAGACAAATCTCTTGGAAGGAGCATTAATTGTCGTCTTTGTACTAGTACTCTTCCTAGGCAATATACGGGCTGGATTGCTCGTGGCCTCCGTCATTCCCTTAGCCATGCTATTTGCAATCTGCATGATGAACCTCTTTGGAGTGAGTGGTAACCTGATGAGTCTCGGTGCACTCGATTTCGGATTAATCATTGATGGGGCTGTCATTATTGTCGAGTCTGTGCTGCATCAGCTTATGCAGCAGCAACGATTCAAAGAATTGCTCAAGGTGCCCGCTTCTGAAATGGATGATATGGTGACAGCATCAGCCGGTCGTATGATGAACAGTGCTGTTTTTGGACAGATCATTATCCTGATCGTTTACCTCCCCATCTTAACATTGGAAGGAATCGAAGGTAAAATGTTCAAACCCATGGCCGAAACAGTTGCATTTGCTTTATTAGGCGCGTTCCTTTTATCGCTCACCTATATACCGATGATGAGTTCAATATTACTTCGTGCGAGAAATAGCAAACCTTCGCTTTCGGATCGGCTGATGAAAAGACTTGAAAAATTTTATGTCCATGTATTACTCAAAGTACTCCGACTTCCAAAGACTATTCTTGCATTGGTTATCTCGCTTTTTATACTTGCCGTAGTTACACTAAGTCACCTCGGCGGGGAATTTATTCCTTCACTTGAAGAAGGAGATTTTGCAGTCGACACGCGGGTTCTTCCGGGCAGTAACCTGACTACGACAATTGAAAGCACTCAAAAGGCTGCCCATATTCTGAAAAGCAGATTTCCTGAGGTCGAAAAAGTAGTCACCAAAATTGGCAGCGGCGAGGTGCCAACCGATCCTATGCCAATGGAAGCATCAGACATGATGGTTATCCTAAAAGACAAAAAAGAATGGACTTCGGCCCATACATTTCCAGAACTTGCTTCAAAAATGAGTATGGCCTTGACGGATGTACCCGGTATTACGGCCGGCTTTCAGTACCCCGTCCAAATGCGGTTCAACGAACTGATGACGGGGGCGCGGCAGGATGTTGTCCTCAAAATATTTGGAGACAACCTCGATTCTCTGGCCTTACATGCACAGCAAATAGGTAAAATCATTGAAACGGTCCAAGGAGCCCAAAATCTTTACGTCGAACCTATTGGCGGACTTCCACAAGTCGTCATAACCTATAACCGTCCAATGATCGCCCAGCATCGACTCTCCATTACTGACGTAAATAGAACCATAAATGCTGCTTTTGCTGGACAGAGTACAGGTCTGGTATTCGAAGGAGAGAAACGCTTTGACATGGTCGTCCGCCTAGCCGCCAAGGACCGAAAGAATATTACCGATATCCGTAACCTCTTAATCCCCACGCCTACGGGCAACCAAATTCCACTTTCCCAATTGGCACGTGTGGCCATTGAGCAAGGGCCAAATCAGATCCAACGTGAAAACGCACAACGCCGGATTGTCGTCGGATTTAATATCAAAGACCGTGACGTACAAAGTATCGTCCATGAACTACAAGCTAAAATTGATAAGGAAATCAAACTTCCAACAGGATACTCCATCAAATATGGCGGTTCTTTTGAAAATCTCAATAATGCCAAACAACGCCTCCTGATTGCTGTCCCTATTGCTTTAGCCTTAATCTTTATACTTCTATTCCTTGCGTTTAAATCTGTTAAAGAAAGTTTATTGATCTATAGTGCTATCCCATTATCGATTATAGGTGGGGTTTTCCTGTTGGCACTAAGGGGAATGCCTTTTAGTATCAGTGCCGGGGTTGGATTTATAGCCTTATTTGGCGTGGCTGTCCTCAATGGTATCGTATTGATCTCCGAATTTAACAGGCTTCAAAAAAGTGGCATTCGCAATATTGTACGCATTGTTGTCGATGGCGGAGAAAATCGTTTGCGCCCCGTTTTGATGACCGCATCGGTTGCCTCACTGGGGTTTATCCCCATGGCACTGAGCAATGGCGCTGGAGCTGAGGTACAACGCCCATTGGCAACTGTTGTCATTGGTGGCCTGCTTATAGCAACGTTATTAACATTATTCGTTCTCCCTTTGCTTTATGTAACTATAGAACGGGGATTTAAACTCAATAAATTAAAAGGACGACATGTTGCACCTCTTTTGATTGCATTTATTTTTTTAACAACAAACAATTCAACAGCACAGACTGTGGTTACTTTGGATCAATCTATTGAACTCGCTCTCCAAAACAACCGTAACATAAAAATTGAAAAACTAAGAGCTGCCTATGCCAAAGCGCTAATAGGGTCATCCACTGCCGATATTCCGCAGATGGATATCAGTTTGGATTATGGCCAGATCAATAGCGCCTATCAGGATACAAAGGTCAGTATCAGTCAACGTTTTGGTTTTCCTGCGGTCTACAAAAGGCAACGGGCCCGCTATACCGAAGAATGGAAAAGAAGTCAACTACAAGTCTCTCTCAAAGAGTTTGAGCTTAAAAAGGCTGTCAGTCTTACCTATTACAACATACTGTATTGGCAACAAAAGGAACAGCTTTTGACTAAAGCACTGTCATTGTATAGCAGCTTTCTCGACAAAACCATTCTACGTCAAAAAGCAGGTGAAAGTGATGCCCTTGAAAGTGTAACCGCGAAGAATCAAAAAGCAGCTATCACGATCCAATTGAGACAGGTACGTGATGAGATAAAGGGACTTCAATTGCAATTCCAGTGGCTGCTAAATACGGAAGAGACCTACACCCTAAGTTCTATGGAAAAGATCGAATTTCGTCAGTTATCAATAGCCGATCATCCTTTGCTCAAGGTATTGGAACAAGAAAAAATAGTCTCGGAACAAGCAACAAGGGTTGAAAAATCTAAATTGCTCCCCGAGTTGCTATTAGGCTATAATCTAAATAGTTTTAAAGGTACCGGTCCAGATAACAGGACCTACGACGCAAGTCCGCGATTCCATTCTGTACAGTTAGGTGTTGCCGTACCGGTATTTTCCAAAGGACAGAGAGCTCGGATCGAGACTGCACGTCTAGCGGAAACCATCGCGAGCGACGAATTGCAAAATGCACAATTTGAGCTTAAAAAAAGAGTACAAGAGCTTTCTCAACGCTATCAGACCAGTCTCGATATTGTCGATCAATATGAAACCGAAGGACTCAAGAATGCTGAAATCGTCTTTGAAACCGTACAGAAAAAATTCTCAAACGGCGCCATAGATTATCTCGAATTTGTCACTTTGGTCAACCAAGCAATCTCACTGAAAAGTAATTATACGGATGCGTTGTGGCAGCTCAATGAAAATGCCATTCTGCTTCATTACATTATGATAAATCGATAAAAATGAAAACGAAAAATCTTTTATCCCACTATATGGTTTATGTGTTGGCTATCGTCTGTATTTCCTGCCATCGAAATACGGAAAATGCAGCCTCCAAGCCACCGGGACCCAAAGACGAAAACCTGGTTTCGCTAACAGATGCCCAGTTGCGAAATGCGCATTTAGAAATAGTAACGCTTGCGGATGAACCGATAACCAACATCTTAAAAGTCAATGGAAAAATAGATGTTCCGCCTCAAAACTTCGTGTCGGTAAGCATTCCTTTAGGAGGATACTTAAAAAGTACCAAGCTGCTTCCTGGTATGAAGGTTTCAAAAGGAGATGTTATAGCAGTTGTGGAAAATCCACAGTTTGTGCAGCTTCAGCAAGATTATCTCTCGGCCCAATCAAAGTTACATTTTGCCCAGCTTGACTTCAGACGTCAAAAGGAACTCAACCAGAATCAGGCGAGTAGCGATAAAGTAATGCAGCAAGCTCAGGCCGAAATGAACAGTCAACAGATTATAATGAATGCCATTGCAAAACAGCTAGAGCTCATACATATTCAGCCCAGTACAGTTTCTGCTGAAAATATTCGAAAAAGTGCTCCCGTATACAGCACTATAGATGGGTATGTGAGCAAGGTTAATGTCAACATCGGGAAATATGTGAATCCTTCAGATATCCTCTTCGAATTGATCAATCCAACGGATATCCATCTGAACCTCAAAGTCTATGAAAAGGATCTTGAACAGCTTCGCCCTGGACAGCTTCTATTGGCGTACTCCAATGCTAACCCAAGTAAAAAGTACAATGGAAAAATCCATTTGATCGGCAAAGATGTCGATCCCTCCGGCATGACAGATGTGCATTGTCATTTGGACAAATATGATCAGAATATGATACCTGGTGTATACATGAATGCTGAAATACAAACAACGGCTACGTTGGGGCACGCTCTGCCTGAAGAAAGTATCGTAGACTTTGAAGGAAAAAATTATGTATTCATATCGGAAGGAAACAGCAGTTATCGCCTGGCGGAAATAGCAGTTGAGGAGCCTCAAAAAGGACTAGTGAAGGTATTGAATTACCGCGATTTTGAAGGGAAGAAAATCGTTAGCAAAAATGCCTACACGCTCTTAATGCAACTAAAGAACACATCAGAAGAATAAAACATACGTCATTGGAGAAAGACCTTTCCTGCATTTAGGAAAGGTCATAACCTCCCCCTCTGCTCCTACTCTAGTTTTTATACTGGAACTTAAAGCAAAGGATCGAGAGATTCTTCTATAGTACGTTCTAGGTCCACCCCAGATCCTCCGGTATCTATGATAAAACCATTTCGATCAATGATATAAACCTTTGGTAATCCCTGCACCCGATAGTTAATTGCTGTTTTGCTATTCAGCGCTTGCTGATCGCCCACATTGGTCCAGGATATGCCGTCTTCGACCGCTGCTTTCTTCCAAATCTCCCTATTTGTGTCTAAGTTAAAAGATAGGATCTCTAGACCTCGTTTTTTATATTTAGCATACAACATCGGTAGCTTCTTATTACTTTTTCTACAAGGCACACACCAAGCAGCCCAAAAATCGAGAACAACAATCTTTCCCCGAAAATCAGTCAAATTCACATCATTATTATTAAGGTCTTTGACAATAAAAGCTGGAGCCAGATCCCCTCTTCTAAGTTCCTTTGCTTGGAGAAATTCCTTTAAGAACCGTCCTGTTCTACTTTTTTTCATATTCTGAGGGAACCTATCAAAAGCCAACTGCAAGGAATCTCTTGTTAATGATGTCCTTAAGAAATAGAGTTCCTGCATAAGTGGATAAGACGGTGTTTTATCAAAAATATTGTGGACTCTCAACTGTCTGATGGACCGATAATAATGGTCCGATGCTATTTTCAACTCCACCAGTTGGACCGAATCGGTTTCAATTTCAATTTTTCGGTCAAGCTCAGCTGCTCCTTTCCACATGGGATCCAGTTGCCTATTGATTGGGATGGCATCAGCCTGTGATCTGGAATTCAGCACCGCTATATCCGAAAAATGTAAACTATCGCCTAATATCTTCATGCGAGCCGGTTCAATCCAGATGACTGCCCTCAAATTGGGCTTTGCCGTTAGTACATATAAAGAAGGCTCCTCTAGAGTTCCTTTTATGGCACATTTTCCATCCTTAAGTATGACGTCATAGGACCGACCACCTTCCTGGAAGCTATTCAATTGAAGCTTTGCGCCATTGGAAAGTCCCGAGATATCAAATTGTATTTCGAAAGGCTTTCCTTTTTCTTGCTGAGCCAAGCAAGCTATCGGTAAGAAAAATAAAAAAGGAAATATCTTTTTTAGTATCATCATATGCATAATTGGTTTACCTATCAAAAACTAATATCCTTCCTCTCCGACCCACTTAAACGGGTATTTCTAACAAAACCTGCCCCTTTAAAACGATATTGCAGACCAACTATTTCAGTTGGTGCATTTTTAATCATCGTAGTGTATGTAGGTTTATCATTGATCCAAAATTTAACCTGCTGATTTTTACAAACTATTTTAAGCTTGGTCCACTTGGAAAGATCGCAGCCAAATCCACTGAGGTCATCTTGTTTGCTATCCGTATAAAAGCCACCAGCTGTAAGAGCTATGTCACCGATACAGGCTGTATTTACTAAAGGTACAATGATGATATCGTTTTTAGCCTGTAAGAGTACTTCCACACGCTGGCAATTATTACCATTATTGCTCGCTCCTGTTTTGATGTCTGTTTCAAAACTAAAGTTGTCGGTCATAACTCCTGTCGTATCCTTTTGATTGTAAAGTCTTACCAGTGGAGCATCAGGGAGGAGGTCGACGTTATAGCTATTCAACAATTCCTGAGTAATGGCAGTTTCATGGGGTAACACGATTTCAGTTTTTTTGAAATACAAAGGCTCCTTTCCCGAGGCTGCTTCTACTAATCCTAGCCAGCCATTGGTTTTAATCTGTATATCATGTTCTCGAACAATTTTATTCCCAATAATCAGTTTAGCTCTAAAGTAACCTGGATAATAATAAATCGCAGAATGGTGTTTGCCCTTTCTATCCACCTGTATCTTACGGCTGGTGTCCCAACTTTGTGCAATAAATACCGAATCGTTTTCATTTGCAGCAGAAGCATCGTAATTAAAAACGACCGAATTTGGCAAGCCTTCTGTCAGCATTGTCTTGGACGAGAAGTGGAAGGCACTATTATTAATAGGCTTCTTATTTGGAATAAACCTATTACCGAAAAGTCCGACCAAGACAAGGACGAAAACAGATGAAATAGCGATAATAAATATAGGACCGTGCTGTTTTCTTTTCTTCACCTTTGGTTCAAAAGCGGATTTATGCAATGCCTGCTCCTGCGGTATATATTTCTGTGCATAAGCATTCCGAAAAGCCCGCCAGTCCTCATGATCAACGTAGCGCGCCAATGTATTTAATGTCGTGAGGGCTGGTTTGCTCTGGTAATCAATCCTACCAAAAATCCGCTTCAACGTAGAAACACTAAGTATTACTCCCGTTTTCTCCTGTATCTTGTCCGAAAGTTTTTCAAAATCAGCTGTACTCCAATGAGCTGTTTCCCCCCATTCAAGTTGATTTTCAATGGAATTCTTAAGATGCAGAAACAATTCGGGATCACTCAACTTAACCATAATTTATTATATATCAACATTTTAAAAAACAAACAATCTGCTTGAACAAACTTGAATAAACTTGCCGCAAGGTTGAGCGAGTTGAAATAAGGTCTATCCGTTAAATTTATCAAAAATTTAATTAACATGAAAAAGATATTTTTGACACTAGCCTTCATATGGGTCATTCTATTACAAAGTTATACTCAAGAAAAAAATAGCAAAGCATCAATAAGCAAGAGCATTCCATTAAACGCAGAACAATGGTCCTTCCAGCACGGAAAAGTTGATTTTCTAAACTTTAAAGGTCGTAAAGCAATGAAAATCGCTCCAGCATCTGGTCCGGTCGTGATTAAAGACTTAATTTTTAAAGACGGAACCATCGAGTATGATGTGATACCTTCAAAAACAGAGTTCGCCAGCGCCATTTATTTTCATCGAAAAAATGAAAAAGAACAGGAGATTGTCTATCTCCGAGTTCCTAAAATGGCCAACCCATTCGCTAATGAAGGCATTCAGTACTGTCCCATCTTAGACGGTGTCAACATGTGGGACATCTATCCCCAATATCAGGCACCTGCGGCTGCTAAAACAGAAGAATGGAATCATATTAAACTCGTCATATCAGGTGTGCAAATGCAGGTTTTTGTCAATAACAGCTTGAGATTGACCGTACCAAAACTCGAGGGACGAGAAAATACTGGAAGCATTGCCTTCGACGGCGATGCATACATCAGTAATATCGAGATTAAACCTAATGAAATTGAGAACCTACCGCAAGCCGAAGGTGTGGACCTGACCCGACATGAGGCCAATTATATCCGAAGTTGGTCGATAACCCAACCCACGACTTTGGAAGAAGGGCGAGAACCAACTACTTTTCGTGACCTGCCGAAAGACGAAGCCTTCACGGAAAAAATAGCAACCGAGCGGTATGGATTGGTAAACCTTACAAGACGCTTCGGTAGTGCCGAAAAGCGTCGGATAATATGGCTAAAAACTATTATTACAGCACAAGAACCTACATTAGCTAATCTCCAGCTTGGATTCTCAGATGAAATATGGCTTTACCTAAATGATCAGATTACCTACACAGACAAAAATATCTTTAGGCAGAATATGAAAAGGTATCCCGACGGAAGGATATCTGTACAGAACGGGAATAGCCGCTTAAAACTTAAAAAAGGTGAAAACCAATTGCTCATTCGAATATCCAATGATTTTTATGGCTGGGGATTGATGGCACGTTTAGAAAATATGGAAAATATTACCGCCATAGAACCTTATGAGGTAAAAAAACGGGCTATCGAACACATCGAGCGCTATTTGGGCACCTATGCTGCCGAGATATCGCCCGCATTTAAGCTCACCTTTGTACAGAAAGACAGTATGCTTATTTTAGAGGCCCCCAGTCAAGAAAATGTAGCGCTCGATTATCTTGGAAATGATCTCTTCAAAATGGGGCTTGGAATAGAACTTCAATTTACGCCTGACCTGAAACAAGTCGTAAGAAAAGAGAATGGGTTTGAGATGAAATTCATTAAAGAACAATAGTATAAAAAGTGTTAGGATATGGCCCTTAAAACCTTAAAAATAACAGGGACCTTATAGGCACTTCATACGGACCTTATAGGGACCTCATTCGGATGAATAGCTATAAACTCCCTTTAATTTCCGTATCACTTTATGATAAAATAAGCATTAATCGTGATGCCTTTGCTTATTTATATTATAGCTTCCAGCAAGCTATTTCATCCTTCTCGAATTGCTTGATTCATCTTAAGGATATGTTAAACTTTTAACATTAACACTTTTTAACCATGGAATATGATACCTTTAGCAAAAATTATAATTTACATCAACCACAAATGCCCTTTTTAGACCATGTTCTGCAAGTTCCAACCTACGGATGGAAAGACGCCGATGGAAATCTCGTAAAGCCAAGCAAAAAAGAAATTTTCACTGAATTCTTCAAACGCCTTAATATTTTTAAGGATAAACGAAATTGGTTACCCTTTTTTAGCTGGTTAAAAGTAGCTTGCCTCATCCCCTTTTTTATCATCTTTTTGGTTTACCATTTCAGTTGGTGGACTGTGTTAGCCGCGTTCCTGTACAGTATGATCGTTATGGGGACCCATGGAACGATATGGCATCATCGATTTGCGACACACGGCGCATTTAAATTCCGCAACGGTTTCTGGCGTTTTTTCACGCAGAATTTGACCATCAATGTAATTCCCGAAGAAATATATGTTATTTCACATCATGTTCACCACGCAAAATCCGATAAACCGGGTGATCCCTATAATGCCCAAGCTGGCTTTCTATACTGTTTTTTAGCCGATGTAAATCACCAGCCTATTGCTAAGAACCTTACGGAAAATTCCTATAACCGCGTCAAATTGCTTATGCGACACACGGGTGTAACAGCTAATAGTTATGCGCAATATCAAAAGTGGGGGTCGTACGTCAATCCTTCACATGCAATAGGATCCTGGATATTAAACTGGGCTTTTTGGTATGCCGCTTTTTATTTAATCGGCGGTCACGCACTTGCCTGTACACTCTTTGGAGCCGCCGGCTTTTGGGCAGTCGGTGTGCGCACATTCAACTATGAAGGGCATGCAAAAGGTGAAGACAAACAACGTGAAGGTATCGATTTCAATGAGAGAGACAAATCCATAAACCAGTTATGGCCTGGCATTGTAGCAGGCGAATGGCACAACAACCACCATTTATATCCAAAGAGTGCGCGGAGTGGCTTTAAGCCTTATCAGATAGATCTCGCATGGTGCTATATTAAAATGATGCATAAATTTGGAGCCGTCAGCAGCTATCGGGATGACAAGAAAAGATTTGATGAACAATATCGTATCCCATACCTAAAATCTAAGGAATAATCAATCGTTGCATTTCGAAGCGATCTTGGTCCTTTTCCATTTAATGTAATAAAGTTTCAAATTTTATTCGAATCCGAATTGTAAAATCGACTTTGGAGACAGCGTCTTCTTTTATCGTCAGCATACTGTTCGGCGCTACTCATAAACATCGATAGCGCCGAACAATAGTGAACATCTAATTTTCTTGATGATAGAGATCAGAAAATATTTTTGATAATTTCGCAGGCTCTTCTCGCCATGCGGCATACATACCTTGTCCCATTTCATCCGGGACTATATCGAGGTTTCCGGCTGCGACACTTTCTACTATCTTTATTGCGATACGATCTGGATCTGGCATATCCCAATCACTTCCCTTGTTCATATCGGTATCAATTGCTCCCGGATTAACAGCATATACTGTCACATCCTTTTTAGCCAGTTCAATTCGAACAGATTGTGTAGCAGAATAAAGTGCTGCTTTGGAAGCAGCGTACCCAGCAATAGAAGGTAAAGGCGAATAGGCGGCAATCGAAACAATGTTGATCATGATAGATGGCCTATTCTTTATCAGAATTGGAGCAAATGCACGCATCATGTTTATTGTTCCAAAATAATTTACCTTCAGATCATTTTCCATCGCCAATACTTCTCCTTGTAGCATATTCCCTGGATTTAAGGTTCCTGCATTGTTAATCAGAATCTCAGTATCTGGGGCTGCTAGCACACTCATTTCTACTTGTTTAACATCGGTAATATCTAGTTGCAGCGGTACGATTCGATGATCGTTGAATGCTGGCATATTTTTTAAATCCCGGCAGGTTGCATATATCTTCCCTGCACCGTTATTGAGCAATGCACTTACCAGTGACTTTCCTATCCCTCTATTAGCCCCTGTAATCAGGATGACTTTATCTTTAAAAATTTGCATGGTGTTTTATTTATTATCCAACACAAAGCTATCCAGAAAGATAATGCTGTAAAATCCGAAACTTGCGATAATAAACATGCTCTTGATACGCTAGAAATCAAAAATCATATTCAAAGGAAATCAGACACTTCATCATCGCCCTATCAAGAGAACCTATTAACTGTGCATAAATGGATAACTTAGGTCGTAAATACGGCTCATGCAACTTTGAGAGCTTACTTCAAACTAAGAAACGTTCACCTTTACTAAAGCTGTATACAGCTCCTCCGGCGTAAAGGGTTTGACTAACCATCTACTTATGGCCACGGAATGACATAGCTGTTCTATATCCTGCTGATTCGAACTAAAAATAGGAATAATGGTCGGCTCAGTATTGTTATCGAAATTTTTTTCACGAATATTCTGTATCGTTTCAATACCGCTGATGATAGGCAATTGATGATCGATCAAAATTGCATCAAAATGATGTCCCTTTTTTAATATCTGTAATACCTCAAATCCAGTTTTTGCATGCACGGTATTAATCTTCTTTAACGATAACATCCGATCCAAATCATTTCGCTCCGACTCTTCCTCTGCAACAATTAGTACATCCTTTATTTTTTTTAATTCATCCCACGCATTAATTTCCCAAACGGCGGGAACATTAATAGTGAAAAAGAAACGACTACCGGCACCAAAGGTACTCTCCAATTTCAATTCACTGCCCATCATTTTAAGCAATTTATTCGATATTGTTAGTCCAAGGCCAGTTCCCCCATAACGTTTAGTCATCGAGTTATCTTCCTGTGTGAATGCATCAAATATCCGTTCCACATTGTCCTCTTTGATACCTATGCCTGTATCTTTGACGCTAAAGCACAGAACAGCCTGGGTGGCATCATGTGATTCTACTGTAATGCTGAGTTCAATAGTTCCCTTCTCGGTAAATTTTGTGGCGTTGCTCAATAAATTCATCAATACTTGCTTGATACGGAGGGCATCAACCCAAATATAATGTGGCACATCGGCCGCGATATTCAGATAAAACTCTAAATTTTTGGCTTTGATCTGCATATTGAGAAAGTTTGTCAGTTGAATAACCAAGTCCTGAAGATCCGTCTGTTCAACGTCCAGTTCTAGTTTGCCAGCCTCAATTTTAGAGAAATCTAGAATGTCGTTTACAATTCCAAGCAATAAATTGGCTGATTGATCAACGATACTCAGATATTCCCGTTGAGTATCTTCAAGTGCTGTCCCAAGCAACAAATCGGTAAAGCCAACAATCCCATTCAAAGGTGTACGAAGCTCATGGCTCATATTTGCCAAAAATTGTGATTTTGCTGCACTTGCCTGTTCAGCTACTAATTTCGCCTTTTCCAGCTCTTCCCGTTGATGAATAATCCTGCTAATATCAGTTGCAATCGCAAGATAACCGATAACATTTTCGTTAATATCCCGAATAAATGTAACGGCTAAGGAAACATACAATCTAGATCCATCTTTTCGACAATAGGTCCACTCTCGCTGTTCAGCACCATGCAGCTCTGCCATATCTACAAAGAAACGAAGTTTATCTACCGAACGTCCTAATTCAACTTCCAGTTCCTTAGCTCTCAACACGAGCTCCTCTTTCAAATGAAAATGTTCAAGCCCCAATTTCCCAATGACCTCTTCACTGCGGTATCCCAAAAGGTTTTCCGCTCCTGTATTAAACAATGTGACTACACCAGTCGTATCGGTCGCGATAATAGCTACAGCGGAGGTTGCATCCAATACTTCTGAAAGCAGTTTTTTTGAATTCGAAGATTCTGCTTCGATGCGTTTACGCTTATCAATATCCTGAAAGGTACCGTATAAACGAACGCAATGGCCATTTTCAAAATCAGCATTTCCCAATGCACGTATCCACAGTTCATGACCAGCGAAGGTGACAATCTCAAGCTCCAAATCCCAAGCTTCTCCCGTAGCGAGTGCATGTTCAATGGCAGTCCGTATTTTATTCCTACTTGATCCCGCTTTATAGAACTGTAACGCAGTTGTTAGCTCTGTTTCATAGTCTTCGGGTACTTCATGAATTTCTCGCGTAATTTCGGACCAAACAATCTTCCCATCAGCAGGCGTATATTCCCAGCTTCCAATTCTAGCTACCCTTCCAGTCCGCATCAATGTTGCTTGGGCATGCTTCAGTTCCTTTTCTAGAAAATGCTGTTCCGTAATATCCACGGCATTGCCAATCACATAGGGTATTTTGTTCCCATTGGTCTGCAAAATATTATTAAACATCCAGATACGCGTCTCACCCGAGCGTGTCAAGGTTCGCATTTCTCCTTTGATTGTTCCGCGTTGAACAATTGCGCCCAGATAGTCCTGTAAATTCTTGTGCCCCTCCGATGGGACAATATCAAAAAGTGATCGTAACTGAATCTCCTCCCGTGTATAGCCCAAAGTCTTGGCTCCAGCTTCATTGACGGCTATAAAATTGCCCTTCAGATCATGCGTACACATAAGTCCCTGAGAGTTATCGAAAAATGCTTTCAGTTTTTGTTCACTTTCTTTATACTTTTCTTTTTCTTTTCTGTTGACAATAAGCGCGACAACCTCATCCCGAAGAAGGGTTAGGATCTCTTTTTGATGCTGATCGAGCTGCCTTGGAACACGATCAATAACACATAAGGCCCCTAAGGCATATCCGTTGGGATCGATTAATGCTAATCCAGCATAATAGCGAATGTTTGGTTCTAAGGTAACGAGTTCATTCGATTTGAAGCGATCGTCTTTTTTGGCGTCCTCAACTTCCATCAGCTGATCTTCTTCCAGCGTATATTGGCAAAAAGAAACATCGCGCGTTGTTTCGTCTATCTCCAAGCCAACCCGCGATTTAAACCACTGCATATCCTTATCCACTAGTGAAATCAATGAGATGGGTGTACCGCAGACTAGTGATGCAATTTTCGTAATGCGGTCAAACTCTTCCTCGGCTGCTGTGTTTAAAATTTCGTATTCATGCAACACGCGTATCCGATCTGATTCATTCTTTGGCGATAATTTAGCGTTCATTCAAAAGCCTGTATTGTTAATAATTTTATCTTCGAAGTCTTTATAGGTCCAAATGTATAGCATGCGCTAACGTACAAATAATATTTCACTAATCTTTAACGATTGATTTGAATCATTCCAATGCCCAATTAATATCGATTTGGTTTTAACTTTTCTTAGTCTATCGTAAAAAGTAGAAAACCAGCGGTAATAGCATGATAAAATATAATCATGAACACCGCTGTGTTAAAATAGTTTTAAATAAAAAACAAACTATTAGATTAAAAGATCACCGATAATAAGCGCCGTGCTGCCTTCGGTTCCCAAAAGGGAGAAGATTATATCGGTTTTTCAATGCCAAAAATATATTTTAAAAAAAAAAGAATTTATGAAATCCAAGCTTTCCAAAAAGTCGTAAATGGGTATAAGTACAGAAAAAAATTATAAACTAAAAGACTTTTGTTATGGAAAAGATAACCTCCCACAACGAAACACTATTGAACTCCAATAGTGACATGGACAAAAGAGATCTCAGACGAAGAGATTTTTTAAAATATGCAGGAGCCAGTGCTGCTACATTAGCCATCCTGGGTATGTCGAGTTGCAAAAAAGACCACGATGATGGCATGGATAACGGTGGTAAGGGCATGTACTTTGGTAGCGGCGACATTGCCATCCTAAATTATGCCTATGCACTTGAACAACTTGAAGCTGCATTTTATATCCAGCTAGTCAACAACCCCTATAGTGGCATGACGGACATGGAAAAAACTTTTTTTACGGATATCCGTGATCATGAAATTGCTCATCGTGAGTTTTTCAAGGTAGCCCTAGGGGCCAAAGCCATTTCAAGTCTTGAATTTAATTTAGGCGGTATCAATTTCAGCAGTCGCGAAACGGTACTGGCAACAGCAAAAACATTTGAAGATCTTGGCGTTTCGGCCTACAATGGTGCTGGATGGTTAATAAAAGATGTCAATTATTTACTGTTGGCTGGCAAGATCGTGTCTGTTGAAGCTAGACATGCCGCCTGGGTCAGGGATATGATCGACAATGGTAGCTTTGCCAATCAGGAAGTAGTGGATTCAAATGGTCTTGATGTCGCAAAGAGTCCAAGCGTTGTCCTTAGTGCCGCAGCGCCATTTATTAAATCCAAGATTGATGTGAGCGATCTACCAACTTATTAATTCACCTAAAAACTGATTATCATGAATCTCTTAAACGTTTTTGAACAAATAAATGCTGTAGATCCTGAATTCAGCGATCGCATCAGCCCCCGTCGCGAAGCAATTAAAAGTTTGGCTTCAATGAGCAAAAAAATAACTTTGGCTGCCCTGCCCTTTATGATAGGTGAGCTCTTTAAAAAAGCTTATGGTGCTACGGCTCCCACAGATGTCAATGGAGTACTCAACTATGCGTTGACTTTGGAATATCTCGAAGCAGAATACTACACTATGGCTGTTGCCAAAGCAGGTCTTATCCCCACAGGTAAACCACTCGGTGCGATAACCACCATTCGTGACCATGAAATTGCACATGTGAATTTTCTTAAACAGGTATTAGGCAATAAAGCTGTTTCAAAGCCAACCTTTGATTTCACCGCTGGGGGGACTTTCGGCAATGTTTTCAGTGACTACGACACATTTTTAGCTATCGCACAAGCATTTGAAGACACCGGGCTAAGAGCTTATAAAGGGCAAGCGGGAATTTTACTCGGCAATCGTGTTGTACTGACTGCGGCGCTTCAGATCCATTCTGTTGAGGCACGACATGCCTCTCATATCCGCCAAATGCGTCGTGCTCGCGGAGGTGGAGCTGCCAATCAAAAACCTTGGATTACAGGAAGTAACGACAGTGATATTGGCGCAGTTGTCGATCCGGTATATGCAGGCGAAAATAATATAACACAAGCGGGAGTGGATATTACAACATTGGCAGGTGCCATGGGGAAAATTTCGACCAATGCAGCAACCCAGTCTTTCGATGAACCTCTAACTGCAGAAGCTGTACTTAATATTGCAGGTCTTTTTATAAAATCCTAACAAAAGACGTAGTTTACCTGTTTTTAGCATGTCCTGATCGGTTTATCCCATCAGGGCATTGTTTTTTATATACTCCCCATTACACATAATGCTGTGAGTGTCGGTACATCTTTGCCGCCTTCATCTTCGAGGGTAATAGCAAAAGCCTGGGCCTTTGGAATATCCAGCATCTTACTTGCTGTATCTCCTTTTAAGTCAAGTGGAAAAACACCGGCATTAACAGGTTGACCATCGACCATTGCCCACAGTTGATATTGCTTACCTTTGGGTGCAACAGGCATGTGCTCAATACTCAGATAAACCGTCTTTGATACTTGATCCCAGAATACCAAAGCAAGGTAATCGGGTTTAGTTTCTACCCCCTTCAGAGGGATTGTTTTTATTGCTGGATTTTGAACGAGAGCCCATTTATCCTGTAGGGTAGCAAGTTTTGCCTGCTCAGCATCAAGTAAGGACGTCGTCTGATTTAGCTTATTCGCTGTATCTTGTTTACGTTGATATAGGAAGATATTAGCACCAATACTAACGGCTAACAATAGGCTTGCAGCAATAGTCCACTTGTATGATCGAGCAACAAGCGTTTTCTTTTCGGTATCCATAACAATTACGTCGTTATGGTCCGTAGAAGAAGGTACTAATGTTTCATCAATTTTATGATCTTCGTTTGGTACTAGATTTTCTGCAATGAGTTTATTCCATATATCCTGTTTTAATTGCATAGGCATCTCTATCGCTTGGCTATCGGCCAAATCTTCGAGTGCAATCTCTGCTTCGATGATGGCTTGTTCCACTTCGCTATTATTTTTTCGAATACAATTCAAGATGCTCACTTCCTCTTCAGAAGCAAGTCCCAAAACGTACGATTCAATAATCCCCGACGATATGTATGCTCTAATATCCAAAACTAGCGGTACTCTTTTAGTAATTGTTGTAATTGTATAAAAGCTGCCCTGGTACGTGTTTTTACTGTTCCTAGCGGCACATCAAGCTGTTCAGCGATTTTTTGTTGTGTATATCCTTCATAGTAGGCCATCTCAATCAAGATTCGCCATTCCGGCTTCAATTTATCTAAAATATTTTTAAATCCAATAAAATCTGCTTTCGTGTGTTGTTCGCCCTGACTTAGATCTTGTTCTTCTCCCTATTTACGATATTTGAGAGCGGTTGGTTTTTCTGCTCGTTTACGATAGCTTTTGATTTTCGATGATCGAGGGCTGTATTGCGGGCAATGTTAATCATCCAGGTATAAAGGCGGCCTTTTTCTGCATCGAAAACATCGATATATCGCCAAATTTTGACGAATACATCTTGGATGACTTCTTCCGCATGCTCCGTTGAGACCACGATACGACAAACCACACCAAAGAGTGCATCGGCATAGTGATCATAAAGATAACTAAAAGCCTGTTGATTCTTTTTTTTCAATAAAAGAATCAATGTTTCTTCAGAAAGGTTGTGTAATGGACTCAAATTTTACGTTTATAATACGCTAAAGATGAAAATTAAAAATTTAAAAAAAAAGCAGCTTACAAAACAAGTTAAAGTACCTATAAAACGGGTTAAAATACCTAATATAAGTTAGCCTATTTTCTGTTAATCCTCATTATTATTTATATTTTAATACGCAATGCATGATTTGCTTCCACCATATCGTACTAATTTACTCTTTTTTGTATTTCTAATTTTCAATGCTAGTTTTTCATGATTTGATTCCGCCTGGGAGGACGAATCACATTTAAATCTATTAAAATCTGTCTAAAGCTTTATTTTGTCGGACGAATTTTCCTTGGAAATTGGATTTATCGACAGCATTTCACATGTAGCCAAGTAAAATTCGTCAATTAGCTGAATAATCAAGTCATTCTTTACGTTATGTACAGTTATACCTGCCCAATTTTTGGAGGGAAGATACTTACTCCGAGTCCATTGAACAGGCTGCACTATTTGTTTTTCTGAACGCAACCATTCTAATCCACTATCATTGAAATATATCTTTTCATTTGACAAATCCATCACGATGAAAGGTCTTTTCTTAAAATAGAAAATACTCATATCAAGATCTGCAATTACATTCATTCGAATATGTTTTTTGAGATGCATATATGCATTTATACGGGTTAGTGTTGACATCTATTTATCTTATTGGCTATAATAAAATCATCATAAATTTCCATGAACATTCAAAGCAGGCGAAGTGTTCATCAGACGAGAATCAAAGATATTCGAACCAGCGGTCTAAGTGGGGTATATTTTGTTCTAATAGGTGGAAAAAAGATGTTAATGTAAGTTGAAAATACGACGGATAAAACCGCTAATTTACCAAGCGAAAGAATATGTGTTAGTTTGCCCCATTACAGGTTTCGGCGAATCGTAAAATGCCTGCACGGATTGTAAATACCACCATTGAACCAGTGTTACAATGGTTTAAATTTGATAAATAACAAAAGATATGCGGAAAGAAAGTAAAAGCACGTCATTCATTAAAAAAATTCTAGGCTTAATTAGTCTTATCCTTATGGTAACAAATAGTAAAGCACAGCAAGTCACGCACTATTTTCCAAACGGAAAAGATAAGGCAAAGACCATCAGTGGACAGTATGGTGGTAATAGCGGGATTTGTCTTTTTGAAGATGGCAGATTTCTGTTATATGGTTATGCTACATCTGTTTTCGGCTTCTATGTTTTTGAAAAAGACTACCTGCTTTTCTATCCAGATGAAGCCCCTTTATTTCAACTGTATGGGCGTCACAAGCCTAATTTCACAGACAGTACTTGTATCAATTTGGCAGGTTTTGAAGAAGGTAAAACCTATGTACAATTTGATAATGACAGTACACATCGGGTTTTCAATGACAAGGCAAACTGTTTCAGCCCCCCTTTTGTTCATCAGGAATCCAAACCGGTTCAATCGCTTAAATTTATTGTACAAAACCAGCTTATGGAACATGACAGTACTTATCAAGTCTTTCAGTATAGCAATGAAGAAAAATTCAATGATTTTATAGCTGTTTATAACAGACCCCAACGTGCACGTCAACATTTCAGCGCTTTCCTATATTTGGCTGAAGGGAATAAATTAGCCATCAGACTCTCCAATTACGGTGGAGAAAGAGGTTTTTTAAAAGAAATTCAAGACGGTTCAAATCAAGAACACTGGCACGAAATATTGACCATGAAGAAGGATTATGATCAGGCAAATTATATTGACCCCCTAGCAATATTTAGTAACGCATATTATACCCTATTTTATCCTGACCTCGAACAGTACGTCTTGGATACCGTCAACAATCGATATGTAAGTAAGTTTGCATCAGACAATGAGGCCTATTTTGCGGGCAATCCTGAGCAAGACGATCGATACTTAAATAAATACATCCGTCAGAATCTGTTGCTTCTGAAAGACGAACAATTCGATCCATCAAAACTGTCAATTACCAGTCTATTTTTTTCGCGCTGTGAAGAATCTGAAAAGCCAGATCATGATGAAAATGGACCACAGCAATAATCGCTCAAAATCCATAGCAATGATTCAAGTGGGAGCTTAGCGCTATTAAGAGTCGAAAGATTAGCACGTTTTCTTAAATATGGCTTAATTTTGGTAGTAATGACTAGATAACTGGATAACATTTATACTAGTTTTATTTCGGTGAAGATGATGAATTATAAAACGATTATTATTGGGCTAGGATTCTGTTCGCTAGCGGGTTGTGCAACGCAAAAGGAAAATATTGGAAATAGAACAGAGAGAGAAAGTGTATCCTTAGCTGAGGGGCAAAGAAAATCATTGCGAGAATATCCGATCAAGATCAAATTTAATGGTATTTCAGAAGATAGCCGTTGCCCTGAAGGCGTCAACTGTATCTGGTCTGGAGTTGCAGTAGCAGAAATTGAGATCGTAGAGAAAGCAACTAAACCCACGACAATAAAGCTCGCAACAATAGACCTACAGGATAGAGGTTACCAAAGAACTGCCAACACCAACGGATATACCATTTCATTACAGGATATCGCCCCTTATCCGAACAAGGAACAAGGGACACAAACGCTACGGGGTAACTACAAAATCGCTGTTATTGTACAAAAAACTGTAAAATAAGCCCGCAGCGGTTCACTGTGCGCCAACAATCGTCCTATGGAAATAGTCATTGAAAAATGACCCAATTCTATTAAAGAATGACCCAATTTTTAAAAACACCAATACATATATTTTAATTATATGCATGGATACTTATTGGTTCATTCCTTGAAAAATAATACCTTTGCAAAACCTCATTTATGAAAAAGTTTTTTAAATTTATTAAGATTACATTTTTTTCTATACTGGCTATTATTGGGCTATTATTCCTCTATTTTTTCATTTCCAATCGGATATTTATAGGAAATACCAACGCGGAAAATATAGCGTACCTCAAGCTTCATAAAACGGAGATTAAGGATCGTATTGTAGATTCTCTATTCGACAATAGTTTCTATAATTCGGATATTTTTTTACTCGGGGAAATTCATGGCTACGCAGACAATCAAAAGTTGGACAAAGAGCTGTTATTTTATTTGAACAAAAAGCTCGGTGTTAAATATTACATTGCTGAGATGGATAGTACAAATGCCAACAAACTAAACAGCTTTTTATCCAAGCCGCTAAAAGATAACGCCCTACTGAAAGATGTGGTTCGCTCCATTCGCAAACGTATCCCGCAACAGTCTAGTTTAGAGCTATATCAAAAATGGGTCGAAATTTATGATTATAACCGCCACCTTGCCGATTCGGCAAAAATCACTGTTATTGGCATAGACAAAAGCTTTACAGCGGATAAATCTGACGTATCCAGGGATTCAGCTATGCTGTTAAATTTGGAAAATTATATTAAAAATCACCATATTGATGGTCAAAAACTATATGGACTATTTGGTTTTTTTCATGTTTTACAAAAAGGAAAGGATGCAACCAATGATCCTTTTGCTACACGCTTGAAAAGTAGCGGCTATAAAGTATCTAGCTTTGTTAGTTATACCATTGCTAGTGAAATGTATCTTCCAAAGAATCCTCAATTTCCAACCCCTGAAGATGAAAAAGTAGATTGGGTAAATGCAGATGGCCCACTTATGCTCGTGAAAGGCATTCAGGATCTAAAAGAATTAAGTCGACCAAATAGTATATCGTTATTTAAACTCAATGCAGCACATTCACCTTATGCTACTTCTCAAGATTTAATAACTGTAAAATCACGGCTTTTTGGCGAAAATATCATACCTGCTGAAACGAATCATACAACAGACTTCTTTCAATATGTATTTTTGTTACGAAATTCAAAGGCCTTAACAAAACTTGATTAGGACAGCAAGCATTTCATCAAAAAATTGGATAAACAAGCCGTCTGCTGATCACATGATTAAAGAAACAAGGATCCTATTGAAAAATATTCCATTCATAAACAGGATGATCCGTATTTAGGAGGAGGAATCTCGCTTATCGATTTGCAAGATAGCACTTTGGTTTTTATATTTGCGACATCATAAGAAATCCTAATGCGGAAGTGGCGTAATTGGTAGCCGCACCAGACTTAGGATCTGGCGCCGCAAGGCGTGGGGGTTCGAGTCCCTTCTTCCGCACTTATCAATATCCCAAGCTTTCAGCTTGGGATTTTTTTTTGACCAGTACTTTTTGATGCTAAGTTATCACCATTGAGGGTATAATTTCTTGAAGCAAACAGAATAGATTAGCGATAATATGTCGCGTCAAGAATTTAAGCCGCCCAGTCAAATGGTTTTGTACAAGGGTCACACTCATATTTCAACACTTTTCCTAAGCTTTTCGCTTTTTTACCTTTTTTTACGAACACATAAGCCAAGTCTACATATTCCTCTACTTCGGCCCCACTTTCATTCCGTCCTTTTACAACCACAGAATAATATTTTCCATCCGGATATGCCTTGAAATATACTTCTTGAACAGTAATCTTTTTGGGTATTTGATTATCACAACAGCTACACCATAAAATAACGATGGGTTCTTTTTTAAGGTATGCAACGGCCGTTTCGGCTTGCTTTTGTGTCAAGGCCTGAAGTTGATCTGCTTTTGAGAATAAAGCTGTACACAGCAACAGAAGGAGAAAAATGGTCTTTTTCATTTGGAATAGTGTTAAGTTTAAAAGAACTTATTAGCAAAGACTATGCCTTTAGCTTCTCAAAAAAAGATAACAGTCGCTATAATAAATTAAATGGTCAGTTATTTCTCCATAAATCCCCGACAACAAGATCATATATATTCTGTGAAAGTGCCGTTGTATTTTAGCGATTTAACCAAGTTGTTCTCAAAACACAACAGTCCCGATAAGCGGTAATTCTGCCTTGAGAACAAACCAATATATTATTTTTCCCAGACCAATGCGCTTGCACCAAGAATAGCAGCATCAGCCTCTTCCAATTCACTAAAGACCAGTTTAACTTTGTTTCTAAACAAAGGAAAAAGGTTTCTTTCCATATGGAGTTTCGCGGGTTTTAAGATAAAATCACCGGCCTTAATTACTCCTCCAAAAAGTAGAATTGCTTCAGGAGAAGAAAACATCACAAAATTTGCTAATGCTTCACCCAGTTTCTGCCCAGTATACCTAAATACCTCAATGGCTATCGCATCCCCTTTGAGCGCACATTCATGAACTGTCTTCGAATTGATCGCGTCCTCAGGGAATTGATTCAACATCGATTCCGGAAATTCGGCCCGCATTTTCTTGGCTGTAATGGTGATCCCTGTAGCAGATGCATAAGCCTCTAAACTTCCTTCAGAACCCGTACTCCAATGTTTTCGTCCTCCTGGTTTGACAATGGTATGGCCCAATTCGCCAGCAAAGCCATCGTGTCCATAAATAAGCTTCCCTCCGGCCACTATGCCGCTTCCTACGCCCGTGCCTAAGGTAATCATAATAAAATCTTTCATGCCGCGTGCCGCACCAAAAAGCATTTCACCATAAGCAGCGGCATTTGCATCATTGGTAATGGTGCAGGGAATCTTAAATTTGGCCGTCATTAAATCGCTAAATCGAATCACACCTTTCCAAGGGAGATTGGGAGCGTGGTCTATTGTCCCAGTGTAATAATTAGCATCAGGCGCGCCGACACCAATTCCATCAAAGCTTTGTTCACCACCAAATGCTTCAATTAAGGGATAAGCTTTCTCGTACAACGCATCAATAAACTCTTCCACCGTTTGATAAGCATCTGTTTTTATGCTTCCTTTTTCAAGTACTTCGCCCCGATGATTGACCACACCAAATTTTGTATTGGTTCCACCGATATCTATTCCCAACGCCACGCGTTTTGATAAATCTATTAATGACATTTCTCTTCCGTGTTTCTAAGTTCTAAAATTACTAAAAGATAATATTTTATAAGGAATCAACAAAATCTTCTTCACAATTATCCATAAATAGCATGCTAATCCCCTTTGAAAAGCCGATCTACCGACCACCAGATCAACCTAACTTAAAAAATTTAAATGTGCTAAATACCCGATAAATATGAGGTAAAATAAAGTATCAGCAACCTAAAGCAGGCAACGATATCTGCCGGTCACCCGGGATTTCAGCCAAATGAAAAATGGATTTCACGTTATTAACGAGTGTTTTTGTCCGTAAAGACTTTGTATAGCAGAATTACGACAGAGGACTAAAATCGGCATAATTTTAGCGTCTTAATAATTGCTGAATAATTGCTGAGCCGCTATATTAATACGCTAATGAATAAAATATTGAGATTTTTCGATCTACATCAGGGAGAAGACCGAAAGGAGGCTGTTCTAGAAAATGTTGTGAGCAATATCTCTTTTCGCGGTGCTAATGCATGGATTCTAGCATTGCAATTGTGGTTGCATCTGTAGGGCTAAATGTAAATTCTACAGCGGTAATTATCGGTGCTATGCTTATATCTCCATTAATGGGCCCGATTGTTGGAGCTGGATTTGCGTTGGGGACATTTGATTTTCCCCTCTTAAAAAAATCATTAAAAAATCTATTGATAGCAACTTTAATAAGCTTAGTTGTTTCTTATATTTATTTTCTTTTAAGCCCCTTCAAGGAAGCGCAATCCGAATTATTAGCGCGTACATCGCCCAATATCTATGACGTAATGATTGCACTATTTGGTGGTTTAGTAGGGGTTATCGCTATTACTAGGGTAGACAAAGGTAATCCTATTCCTGGCGTTGCCATAGCAACAGCCTTGATGCCCCCACTTTGTACTGCAGGCTACGGATTAGCTATCGGTAATCTCAGTTATTTTGCGGGTGCTTTATTTCTATACATCATCAATTGTGTTTTTATCTGCATTGCTACATTTATCATTGTCAAATATTTGCGTTACCCCAAAACTCATTATATCGATAAAAAACGCGAAAAAAGAATTACTCAAAGTATTACCATCATCACGATTATTCTTGTATTGCCAAGTGTCTATTTTGCATACAATCTACTGCAAGAAAAAAAATACACCAGCAAGGTAAACCAATTTGTTCAACAGGAACTCAGCAACAAAGGTTACACCGTTATCTATGAAAAGCTGGAGATGAATAGTAATCCAAAGAAACTTGAACTTGCCTTTTTATCAAAAAAATTCAGTGACAAAGAGGTAGAATCTTTACAGCGTGTAATGGAATCATTTGGTATTACCAATACTAACCTTGTCATTCATCAGGATAGTTTAGATTTAAAATCGAGTATTCTAAGCGAAATAGACAGACGTACAGCAGCTGTAAGTGAAAAGGATCTCACGATACGCGCCCTAAACAATGAATTAGCGAAATACCAGTTGGCCAGTCCGCAACTTGATCGCGATATCGCTGTATTATTCCCCGAACTGAATTCCTATAGCATTGGTGTCCAACAACATTATGCAAAGGCCGATAGCGTCGCCAGGATCGTAGCATTTATATACGCTACCAAGACCCCACTTCCATTAGCGCAACACGAAAAATTACAACAATGGTTGCAAAATCATTTTCCTAAAGATAGTGTAGCGATTATTAGTCAATAGTAGGCAATCCATCGGAAAATATATTTTTAATAGCATCTGCTCAACAAGCAAGTAATGGAAAAATTAAAAGATCAGGACCAGCCATTCGTGTTTTTTAACGATTTAAGGAAAATATAACACAATACTGGAAAGCCTACATAGTAAATAACGAAAATGAACAGCGGAAATATTCCTTCAGGTCTAACCGGATCGACGGCATGAGCTTTTACCAAAAGTTGCAATCCAATATTTTTTTCCTTTGAGAATACGACCATTGTTGTGAAATTATAAGCAAAATGCAAAGCAATTGGAAATATTATTTTACCTGTTTTTATACATATACGTGCTAGTAAATAACCAAATACACCCGTCGACATAAAAACTCTTGACATTTCAAACACATGTCCGATTATGCCATATGAAAACCAGTGATAAACTCCAAAAGCTATGGCTGTTATGAATGCAGCTTTTGTCTTCCCAAAGCGACTGACTAGCATATACAATAGAGCTCCTCTAAAGATCAATTCTTCAAATATAACTGCTTTTGATACATAATAAAGACTTCGAAAAAAATCTCCAAGTGTATACTCTGGGTTAAACTTATAAGGATTTTCTACCAAATAGGCTATTCCTAAATAGAGGATAACCAAATAAAACATTGGTACAACCAAACTTAAAAATAACGGTTTGCCTTTCGCATAAAAGCCCAACACCCTAAGATCCTGGTGACAGAAGTGTTTTAGTAAAAACCAAGAAACCAACAATTCAATAACAATAGCAATCATACTTTTTTTCTACAAAGCTATGGCCTTAAATCATTTAATTTTACGACATTTGAATACGTCGCAAAATGCCGTAAGATGACCAATAAATCAAGTAAAGAAAAAATTGCACTTCTGATCAAAAATGCACGTATAAACCGAGGCTACTCACAACAGCAACTTGCTGATCTGGTCAAGCTTAATCTGCGATCCGTACAGCGTATTGAAAATGCTGAAGTCCTTCCAAGGGCCTATAACCTAAATCTTATAGCAAGGGAACTTGAGCTGGATATAGCAGTACTGAAAGAGGAAAGCAATATTTCAGATACAGCAGAACCTGACCAAATCAATAATACATTTAATAAACCTCGAAAACTCATACTAAGTATCGGTATCGGATTGATTGGTATTTTATTAATAGCCGCCTTTCTATCACAATCAAGTGGTTTCCCGGAAACGAGCTTTGAACTGTTTTTGTTGCTTGCTTTGGTTGTTGTGGTTTATGGGATCATACTTTGGACCATTTGGCGTAGTTAACAATCTACTACTTTACGATAGATGCATCTTGTATAAAAATTTCAACCCGAGTCCTGTCTTTTTCGTTAAGCTTGACATATCCTTTTAAAGTAATAGGGTTCTCCTTCAACCAAATTTTATCGTTGTTAGCCAACGTAATCTCTACCATCGGTGGAATTCCATTTTGCCCACAAAACATGCATTGTAAAACAGGTAAAACGGACAATAGGAACCTGTTATGTCGAAGACCTGCCTTGAGCGGCACCATATACCCCTGAAGTTCCACCTTCATGCCATCCATTTTTGCAAGCTTACTGGGAAAAAATGGCGTGTATATCGTTTTCCCATTTTTCTTGTTCACTTTATACAACATGGTATCAAAGGTTTTCCAAACTTCATTCATGAGTGGCTTATGGTCTGCTAGATGCTGAGATTCCAACCCCGTTTGTGCCAAGACTGAATAACACTCTCCACCTAAAAAAATGAATAAAAAAACAAGAGTAAATTTCTTAAACATAGCCTATTAAAGATGTGACAATCAAATATAGTGAAAAAACATTACATGCAACTAAATTGCATTTACTACTTTTTCACTATATTTATAAAAATAAGTTAACAACTCCTAATTGCAGGAGCCTTCGTATATCTAATCAGCGTACACTAACAAAGGAATTATTTATGAACACATCATTAAAAAGAGACATCTCCTCCCCTATCGAAAATCTAGGCGATCTTCATATCATGACTTCGATTGATACACCTATGCGACATGATGCATTTACACGAACCGACAGCGAGAAAATTAAAAAGATCGCGCAGCTTTTTCAGGATATCATGCATGAACTAGGCCTTGACCTCCAGGATGATAGTCTCAGTGGAACCCCCTATCGTGTGGCTAAAATGTATATCAATGAATTGTTCTATGGCCTCAATCCAGCCAATAAGCCCCAACTTTCCACATTCGAAAATCGATATGGTTACAACAAACTATTGGTTGAGAAAAATATACGTGTAAATTCAGCCTGCGAGCATCATTTTCTGCCAATTGTGGGACGAGCGCACATTGGTTATATAGCAAAGAAAAAAGTAATCGGATTATCAAAGATAAATCGTGTAGTAGATTATTACGCACACCGCCCACAGGTACAGGAACGGCTTACGTTACAGATTTTTAATGAACTTAAATCGACCTTAGAAACGGATGATATTATTGTGCTCATTGACGCAGATCATCTCTGTGTATCAGCACGGGGAGTTAAAGATACGACCAGTAGTACAACTACCATGGAGTATAGTGGGATATTCGCATCGGAAAGTCAAAGAAATGACTTCTTTAATTTATTGAAATAAGATACCATATGGAATAATTTTCCATGTACTTCTGATAATTATATATCGCATATTTAATCATAAAAAATGAATAAAAGTCATGCTCGCCCTGTCACGATACTGACAGGCTTTTTAGGTGCCGGAAAGACTACTTATCTAAACGCCCTAATGAAATCATATCCGAACAAACGTTTTGCTATTATCGAAAATGAAATCGGCCAACTCAACGTTGACAGCATGTTACTGACTGAAAATTACGGACAACTTGTTCCACTTCAGGAAGGCTGTCTCTGCTGTACGCTAAATGACGAGCTCTATAGTTCGCTTGAATTACTTTATAAAAAACAAGATAGTTTTGACGAGTTGGTTATCGAATGTACTGGTTTAGCCATACCGACTGCAATTATAGAGCCCTTTACGACGCACCCGATATTCCATAACTACTTCCCTTTAAAAAAAATTATTTGTCTCGTAGATGCCGCTCTTGTCGAAGATCAGATCAAGGAAAGAGATGAAGTACTCAGACAAATTATGGCGGCTGACGCCATCATCATTAATAAAACCAACGATGTACACCCAACTTATCTAGATTCGCTGTACAATTATTTAGCGAACCTAAATCCACTTGCAAAAACTTTATATTCGAAAGGAACAATGGAATTTCCTTTTGAAATAATTGAAGATATAGTGTACACAAAGAAAATAGAAACGTTTTCTTTTCTCAAAAACCTGTCCCCCAATAAGACGACAATATTAGGTCAATCGAGTTTCGGAAAATCACATCTCAAAGATATTTCGACACGAATCTACACCTTTGCCGAAGAGTTTAATTTCGTCAATTTATTCCTTGGTTTGAGCAAGCTTGTCGGAAAATATACAAACAGAATCTACAGGGTAAAAGGAATCGCATTTAAAAAAAATAGCGACAAAAAAATCATTATTCAAGCTGTAGGTTCTCGTATCGAAATGAGTTATGGCAGCCAATGGAAACAGGAGGATAAAAAGTTGAATACGATGGTTTTTATCGGGAAAGAACTGGACAGTCTGTATATAGAGCGCCTTCTCACAAGACTACTGGAAAATCATTCCAATTAATAAGAGGTAAATACCATCATCGATGTACGATGTCTTAGAATTGCTGCGCTCGATAGTGAATTCGCGCACGGCTTTTCTAAATTCCACTGTGGAAGCTTTAAGGTGATTAATTAATCTATCAATTTATGTAGATTTATATTTCAGCCGCGCTCCAAAGAAATGCAATCATTTCCTGCCGAACCAGCATACGATACTTGCATTCGGAAAGAAATTTTGATTCTATTGAGGTAGCAGTTAACAGATCGCATTAAAAATCATAGGTCAATGTATAATAAAATTATAGATTATGCACAGATTTACTTGTTGCTGAATTAGAATTTTCCGTCATTTGTGTAAATGATTTTTTTAGCTTAAAAAAAACCACAGCTAATTATTATTGACATGGCTGATACAAATCGAATTACACGGAGCAAATAACATGACCTATTTTACTCCTAATTTGTGCGTACTCCCAGATTGAATTATTGAAAATCATACAACATTAAAACAACAATGAAAAAATTAACACTTGCCCTAATTTTCTTGGCTGGAGTCTACACACAGCATGCTGAAGCACAGACAGCAGGTACAGGACCCGACAAAGGACTTGATCTGAGCTTAATGGACAAATCTGTACGTCCACAGGATGACTTTTACAACTACGTAAGCGGAACCTGGATGAAAACGGCTAAAATTCCTTCCGACAAACCCACATGGGGAAGCTTCAATAAATTGGCAGAAGATACGGACAACAATTCGATGAAAATTCTGAACTCACTTTTAAAAGATAAATTTCCTGAAGGAAGTGAGGGCAAAAAAATACAGGACCTGTATGCTTCTTATATGAACTTACAGAAAAGAAATGCAGACGGTATTAAACCGATCCAGGGAAATTTAAACAGAATCGACGCGATTAAAAACCTAAAAGATCTTCAGAATTATTTAACTTCCGTAACGAAAGAAGGTGAGAATAATTTCTATGGCTGGGGGGTCTACGCTGATTTAAAAGATTCAAAAATGAACGCGGTCTACTTAGGAGATGCCTCATTAGGACTAGGAAGAGATTATTATCAAAAAGAAAATGAAAAAAATACCGAAGCTATTGCCGAGTATCAAAAATATGTAGCTTCCATGTTAACAGAATTAGGCTATAAAAATGCTGATGCTGCCGCAAAAGGAATCGTTGACTACGAAAAAAGCATTGCGAAGACCTACTTGACCAATGAACAAAGCCGTGATAATACGTTACAGTACAATCCACAGACCATGGCAGAGTTAACCGCCTTGGTTAAAAATGTAAATCTACCTGAGTACCTTAAAAAAGTAGGTGTCAATACAGAAAAAGTAATCATTGGGGAATTAGGTTATTACAAGAACTTCGATAAATTGGTCAGTGCACAAAACCTTCCTGTTATTAAAGATTACTTAAAATTCCATATGATCAACGGTAGTGCCTCTTATTTAAGCGAAAAATTAGGAGACATGCGATTTGCTTTTTATGGTAAGTATTTAAGAGGTCAACAAGAACAAAGAGCGTTAAATAAAAGAGGTTTTGAACTGATCAATTCTACATTAGGCGAAGCTTTCGGAAAATTATATGTCGAAAAATATTTTCCAGCTGAGGCTAAAGCACAAATGGTCGAATTGATCGACTATTTAAAGAAAAGTTTTGCAGTCCATATCAACGATTTGAGCTGGATGTCTTCGGCTACAAAAGGAAAAGCGCTTGAAAAATTAAACAAATTCACTGTAAAAGTTGCCTATCCGGACAAATGGAAAGATTATTCCAAATTGAATATTCTATCTGAAAATAAAGGCGGGAATCTGTATGCTAACCTCCAAAATATCACCACATGGCGATATGAAAAGGATCTGGCTAAAATTGGCAAAGCTGTAGACAAATCAGAATGGGGAATGACTCCACAAACAGTAAATGCCTATTACAATCCCGTAAACAATGAGATCGTGTTTCCGGCAGCTATTCTTCAACCACCATTTTTCAACCCGCAAGCCGACGCAGCTGTCAATTTCGGTGGTATAGGTGCCGTAATTGGCCACGAAATGAGCCACGGATTTGACGATTCAGGTGCACAATTTGATGCGGACGGAAACTTGGTAGACTGGTGGACACCAGAAGATAAGGCCAATTTTGAAAAAGCAACAAAAACACTCGCAGCTCAATACGATAAATATGAACCTGTAAAAGGCACTTTCGTTAACGGCACATTTACAAACGGCGAAAATATCGCGGATTTAGGCGGTGTAAACATTGCATACGACGCACTTCAAATGTATCTGAAAGATAAGGGAAACCCAGGTGAAATAAGTGGATACACACAAGACCAACGTTTTTTCCTAAGCTGGGCAACTGTGTGGAGAACCCTATCCAGTGAAAAATATATGGTCAACCAAGTTAAAACGGATCCACACTCTCCAGGATATTTTAGAAGTTTTGGTCCATTGATCAATGTTGATGCTTTTTACAAAGCTTTTGATGTTAAACAAGGAGACAAACTGTACAAGTCACCGGAAGAAAGAATCAAAATTTGGTAATAAGCAAAACTACAGGAGCTGTCTCAACAAAGCAGCTCCTGTAGTTTTGTTTAATCCAGTCTCTATTTCTGTTGTGAACCAACCAACCAACCAACCAACCAACCAACCAACCAACCAACCAAGCCCAATATCGAAAACCGCACTAGTAACATTTCGTTTATAATTCACTAAATCATTTTAGTATACTTATATTCATATTCTGAAAAACCAAGAAGTATACCATGATAAAAACCAAAACCTCAATTTTTGTGCTGGCACTATCGTTCTTCGGTTGGCTTAATGCTTTGGCACAACAGCCACAGCTTTCAACCCCATGGACAGCAATAGCCAAGCAAACAGAAATCCCACTTTCCGAATATCCACGTCCCCAAATGGAAAGGAATGAATGGCTATGTCTCAACGGTAAATGGGATTATATAGGTGGAAAGGATGCTCCGAACGCACTAAATCCTGCTGTCCCCATTTCCTTTGACCACAGCCGAGAAAGCATTCTTGTCCCCTATTGTCCAGAGTCCTATTTATCCGGAATACAACGCAAACAAGAAATTAATCTGTGGTATCGTAAAAATTTCGAGCTACCTAATCATTGGAAAGGGAAAGATATTATACTCCATTTTGGTGCAGTGGATCACGATGCGACCATATTTGTAAATGGTAGAAAAGCTGGTACTCATTCAGGTGGCTACGACTCCTTCTGGATCAACATCACTGAGTTTTTAAAGGCCGGTCCAAATAACATTGTCGTCGCAGTGCATGACAAGAACGACGGTAAGTATCCTTCGGGCAAAAATGGACCTCGAGGCGACTATACATTTTCTTCTGGCATATGGCAAACTGTGTGGATGGAACCAGTAAGCAAAAACCATATACAGGGAATCAAATTGTTGCCTCAAGTAGCAGAAAAACAACTAAAAATACAGGTCACTAGCACAGCGAAGGCAAAAGTTACGGCCATCGTTTCTTCAGAGGGAAAAGAAATTTCAAAAACGGTAATTCAGTCGGGCATGGAATTTAATATCCCGGTAGAAAATCCAAAACTTTGGTCTCCTGACTCCCCCTTTTTATACGATTTAAAATTAAGTATACATGGGAAGAATGGAGAAATCATTGACGAGGTTAAGAGCTATTTTGGTATGCGTGATATTAAACTTGGTAAGGTAAACGGAATTGTAAGGCCGCTCTTGAATGACAAATTTGTGATGCAGCTCGGTCTCCTGGATCAGGGGTATTGGCCCGATGGTATTCTAACAGCACCTACGGAAGAAGCTCTCAAATATGATATCGAGTTTACCAAAAATGCTGGTTATAACCTTATTCGTAAGCATATGAAAACCGAACCCCAACGGTTCTATTATTGGGCAGATAAAATGGGACTGCTTGTGTGGCAAGATATGCCCTGCCTTTGGTATCCCGAAGAAGATACTACGATTTATCGAAAAGCATTTCGTGATGAATACAAGGCCATCGTTGACGACCACTACAACTCGCCATCCATTATCGCCTGGGTTCCTTTTAACGAAAATTGGGGCGCTTTCGATGTACGCAATATTACCGACTGGACCAAACAATATGACCCTTCACGTTTAGTGAACGGTAATTCGGGATTTAACAACAATCCATCTTACCAAAAAGCTTATGGTGACCCCGGAAATGGAGATTTTGTTGACACCCATATCTATGTTGGCCCAAAGGGTGCCTCAGAACCTGATTCGAAAAGGGCAGCTTCCCTCGGAGAGTTTGGTGGCGTAGGCTTATTTGTCCGCGGTCACATGTGGCCTGTCGAAAACAATGCCTATGCCTACGAACCCACTATAGAGGCACTCACAGACCGTTATATATTCCTAATGGATAATGTCGAACAATTGCTCCGATACAAAGGATTGAGTGTTGCTATTTATACGCAAACTACCGATGTGGAACATGAAGTCAATGGCCTATTGACTTACGACCGTAAAATACAAAAAATGGATCTTGAAAGAATAAAAGCAGTCAACCAAGCCGTGATTAAAGCTGGAAATGAATTGAATTAGCGGATACAGATGTTCGCTATTTCGCTCTCAAAGAATTTTCAAACGATTCAACTGAAACAGCTGTTCTTTTTGCAGAAGTGTTTAATAACAGATCAACGGGTAACACTATTATGGCAAAATATTCAGAAAAAGCATCTGAGAAAGTTGAAAAGACGATGCACGAAATGAAAGAAGGAAAATTAAAATCTGGTAGCGGGAAAAAGGTAACATCACGAAAACAGGCGATTGCTATCGGCCTCTCCGAAGCAAAAAAAGAAGGTGCCAAAGTACCCAAAAAAAAATCCTAGCAAGTAAACTTGCTAGGATTTTCTCTTTAGCCCAAATTATGCTTTTTCATGCGGCAATCTACAGTAGGGATTTTTTCTTGTCTGTACCATCATAAGGATCTGACAAAACATTTTGACTATCCTCGACATCTATAAAATTTTGATTTACATCTACGGGTGTATAAATATGAACACTGCTTCCATTTCTTTTTTTGAGATAATATTGAATCTTTGTTGTATCAATATTGGTCACATCTGAAGCTGTCCATATCATTTTATGACCTGCACCATCAATCGTTATTACTGTATCATTGCCACGAGCGATGATACGCTGCAGTCCCAATTCTCCTTTTCGATCACCTTCTCTTGTCAACAAATGTGTGTTACCATCTTTATCAATCATCCTGATCTGTTGATTATTGTTGCATCCAACTAAAAGGATGAAACTAAACAGAAGAAATGGAAGGGTCGTTCGTATTATTTTCATATCGTTCGTGGTATAACTCAATATAGTTTAACGACGAGACACAAAGATGCTGCCAAAATACAGCTGGCATGAAAGATACCTTCCAAAAGTTGGTGGATTTACCCCGAGTAGTGATCGCCTCCAGCAAACAACCTGCTGCTAATTCACATACAAAAACTATCTGTCTCTATTTTATATTCGTTTTTTTTATCAGACGGCTGGCACTTTCTGCTGCAATGATCAATGCTGCTGCAAGCATAATTACATCTTTCAGGACTAATCTACCGGCCGCGGATAAATAAGGAAAACCATAATTAGGTGACGGGAAATCTCCATCTAGCTTTGGCACAAACGCCTCTGGAGTTGTTATCAGGAAAGAAAGTGTAACCAATGACATAAGCACGGTACACAATGCCCCAAAAATTCCGATTTTAGGATACCAGATACCTAAAAATATCATCAGACCAATTGAAACAATTACAAAGCCAAGTATATAAGAAAAAATATAAGTTCCATTTTCTTGGTGCCATGCAATATTTTTCTTTACGACACGACCCTCCGGATTTTTAAACAACTGGTATTCCGGTATTAGCTCTCCGTTTTTATCCAACACCCGTTTTTCCGTATTATGATAAAAAAAACGCATTGCCGGACTATTAATAACAAAAGGAACTATACCATCAGCTTCATATTGAAATGCTTTTAATCCTCCAATCCATGCCATCACAATAAAAATTGAAATTCTAGCAAAGTTTGTAAAGATATATTGTGACTTTGCCAATAGCTTTATTATTTTCTCCATAACGTAGTTTGTTTAATACCATGCAAAACTAAACAATGGCTTAAATCCACAACATGGACAAATAGATCTATAACATAGACTTTTCGGCAACAATTGATAAACGGACCCGCTTCCGAAATACCTTAGGAGATACGCCTACCATCTTCTTAAAAAATCTACTGAAATAAAACTCGTCTTTGTACTGCAAATTGGCTGCTATTTCTTTAATACTTTTGGCCGTCAAATGGAGCTGTCTTTTACTTTCCAATACGAGGCGTTCCTGGATCAACTTTGAAGGGGATTTTCCCCATTTCAATTTTATTTTTTTCGTAAAAACGGCTGGACTTAAACCATAGTTCGCTGCATAAAAGGTAACTTCTTTATGCGCTTTATAATTCTTTTCCAAAAACTGCTCAAAGTCATCAATAATATCTCTATGAGCCCAATACGGTTTTTGTAGGTCGTTAAAAAGTAGCTTTTGTCTACTCGCCAGCGCTAAAATCAGCTGTAAATAGGTTCTGCTCAATGACTGATCATAGGATTCCGACGACATTTTGAGCTGATCTATTTTTTCCATGATAGTTGATATCTCATGATAAATAGCTGTTGAGAGCAACACATGAGGTTGCTGGTAGATGTTGTTGAATAGAATTCCATTACAGGCAACTTCATCTTTATGATATTCTATACAATAGAAATCGCCGTGAAATTTTAGCACACTAAAGGTACTTTTCTGCACCACATCCATCGTAAACAACTGATAGGGAGACAAAAACAAAACACTTTTAGGATCCGCATGGTATGTCACCAAATCAACCGAAAAACTCGTCGCTTTCTCAAATAAAAGAATGCAGTACAATGGTTCACTAATGTTGAATCTACCGGCAGATAATACTAATTTTTCAAACAGGATATGGGAATAGTTCATGTTATTAAGCTAAAATATGAATTTAATCGAACCTATTCATCCGGTCTTAAGCTTCGCTTCAAATGATAAAACTTAAGTAGAATATGGTCATACCATAAGGCAAATAAAAGCATACTAGCCGGTAACAATAATGTTTTCAGTTTAAAATATTGAAACATAAAGCCGCCTACAACTCCCCCAATAAAAAAGCCTCCAATAATCATCAACTTAAGAAAAATACTTTTGTGTAATTTCACTTTTTCAGCAATTTCTCTATAAAAAAGTAACTGCGAGATTTCAATACCAAGATCAGTAAACAATCCCGTCAAATGCGTCGTTCTGACAACTGATTGTGACACCTTCGTTACCAGGGCATTCTGAAGTCCCATAGCAAAAAGCAGGGCAAATGAAATTATGGTTGGTAACGTTGGCCCTGCTTTAAATAAAGCTGGGAGCAGTCCTACATTAATTAAGATAATAGACTCCATACAAATTGGAATGATATAAGCGTTATGTGATTTCTTTTTTGAAGCTAATTCTACAATAAAACCTGAAACGGTAGCTCCCATTAAAAAAAAAGCAATGTATAACAGATAAATCAAAGCCATCTTATAATTCATTAAAATCAACTGTTCTGAAAAAAATGCGAAGTGACCTGTGACATTCGTTGTTAAAGTGCTAACGGCAAGAACACCTGTAATATTGACCAAACCCGCCACACAAGATAAAATAGAGGCTAACTTTAAATTATGAATATAATTCCTTCCTCTCCCTTGATGCCTAAACATTTGAATTAATCTTTATAAATTAGAGAAAATAGATGAAAACAAGATTCATTTAAGGTTTCAGTAAATCATATACCCTGACATAATCCACCTCCATCTCTGCAGGAAATGCGCTGCTATCGACGCCTTGCACACCGCCCCAATCTCCACCAACGGCCAGATTCAATAGTAAATGAAATCTTTTATCAAATGGCCACACGCCATTGCCTTTTCCTTCATTTGGAAAACTGTAGATCTGTACATCATCCACGAAACCACGAATATACTCGGGGGTCCAGTCTATCCGATAATTATGAAACTCCGATGTTGCCTGATCAATTCGTTTCATCACTCCTTTTTGAGTTCCGATAGAATGATTATAATCCTTTGTATGAACGGTAATATGTATTGCATTCTCGTCATAACCGACATGCTCCATGATATCTATTTCTCCCGAATGTGGCCATCCTCCGTAAACCCAATCTGTCGGTAACATCCAAGCGGCTGCCCACGTACCTTTCCCTTTCGGCACCTTGGCTCGGACTACAAATCGACCATATAGAAAATCGCCCTTGTTTTTACTCACCAGCCTGGCAGAAGTATAGTTCAACCCTTCATATTGTTCTTTTATTGCAGTAATACGTAAAACACCATTTGCAACACTTGCATTTTTCCTGTTTGCATCTGTATAGTATTGAAGTTCATGATTTCCCCAACCATTATGCAAGGAGCCTACATCATATCCCCATTTTTTTGCGTCCGGAAGACCATCGTAATCGAACTCATCACTCCAACTGGGCATTTCAGCAAACTTATATTCTCCTACATGTGTACTATCGGGACTTACGGAAAGTATTGCGATCAAAGGAAGTATCCAAAGGCTCATTATGTTTATATTTTATACAATTATTGATAAAGCTAATGAAAAATATGAATAGATTACCTCACATCGGAGACGCAATTTAAAGCTCCGTTAGTAATTATAAAATCGCGGCTACTAACTTTAGTTTAATCATTTTCCCTTTACTAAAACGTGTACTATCAACCAATGGAAAGTGATAAGCAGGAGGAGATTACCCGCAATTAATATAAATTACGCTTAAAAAAGGTAGGTACAGTCAGGTTGCGATAAATTGCTTTCGTAAGATTTCGGGAAAATATACTTTTGAAAAAACTTTTAGGACTGTACGACACAAGTAAAAGATCAATAGCTTCGATTTCCACCATGTAGTCGATACAACGTGGTATAGGCATATTGTAATCTAAACTATTGACCGCATTTTTTTCCACATAATCAATTTTATTAAACGAAAATTGGGCGGATAGCTTTTGTTTCCAGTCTTCAATATCTTCTTGTTTTGGAGAGATATACTTTTGTGTTACGTGCAACAGGCTGAGATTAAATTTCTCCGGTACACGTAAGGTGAAACTGTCGAGTAGATCATATTCGGACGCTTTAAAATTGCTCAGTAATGCGATATTTTGCAACCCAAATTTTTGGAAAGTGATGGGTACTGCCAAGACACCGATTGGACTCTTTTTTATCAGGGCGAAGGTATTGCTTCCCAAGACAGCTTTCTGTATCATACCTTTACCTTTAGCTCCCATGACGATAAAATGATATTCCTTTTCTTGTAGTAAGTTTAGTACCGTTTTTTCCAAGTTGCCGGCCAAACTTACGGTTTTACAGCGGAGATCAGGAAATTCATCGTCGATACGTATCTGCCAGTCCTTGAGCATGCTTTCAGCCTCTTCCTTCTGAGGCTTCAAAAACATATTCTCCATTTTCGCATGGACACTGTCTTTTATTGGGATGGTATAAGTATGCAGAAGTTCTACTGTCCAATTAAATTTTTTAGCCAGATTCGCCGCATATCGAATAGCAGTCCATGAGTTTTCAGAAAAATCGGTGAGTACGAGAATTGTTTTGTCCATAAATATTTTGCAGACAAATCAGCGCGGATTATTAGTATTACAACAGTAAAGAAGGCAGAAGGTTTTTAATAATCAATCAAAAGAGAGACTTTAAAAAAAAGGTTTTCAAACGGGGAGAATGAAAACCTTAAATAACCAATTATAAACCTAAATTATGATACAACAAAGATAAACATCAAAAAGATAAAAACCAAAATAAACTACTAAAAAGATAGACTTTTTTTTATTAAGGAATCAGTACAGCCCTTCCTTTGATCTTACCATTGCGCATTCGATCATAAACTTCGTTAGCCTGATCAAGCTTAAACTGCTCAATTTCAATATGAATCTTCCTTTGCCTAGCTAAACCTACAACTTCCATAAGCTCAACCCGCGAGCCCCAATATGGGTTTGTCATACTCACACCAAAAGGAAGCCCCGACATATTGTACTGGTAGTGTCCCCCACCTAATCCAACAATTGTCAGGTCACCATCCAAACCAACAACCTTTGTTCCTAGATCTATAGTCGATGTCGCGCCTACAAAGTCAATCACTACTTTAGCTTTTTTAATGCCCGTAATCTTATTGATTTGTTCGGCTGCATTTGCATCCTTCGAATTAACCACATAGGCTGCGCCCAGTTCTTTAGCAAAGGCTAGTTTTTCTTCGGTGACATCACAGGCAATAATTGAACTCGCGCTTACTTCATTTAGTATTTGTAAGGCAACATGGCCCAAACCTCCAACTCCGATCACAACCACATACTCATCCGCTGTCAATTTGCCTATCGAACGTTTTATCGCCGAATAAGGAGTAAGTGCCGCATCCGTTAATGGCGCAGCAATGACTGGATCTAAGTCATAAATTGGGACCAGTAAACGCGAAGAAGGGACAAGCATATATTCCGCCATCCCACCATCAAGGCCTAGCCCACCACCATAGGCCATTTCAGACTGGTGATCACAATAATTTTCCTTTGATTGCTGACAGGGCTTACAGTGCCCACAACCCCAAGGGCCATAGACCAGTACCGCGTCTCCTTTTTTATAGTCTTTTACATCCGATCCAACTTCTTCAATCCAGCCCGCATTTTCGTGTCCCAAGGTAAATACCGTACCTACAACGGTCCCCTCATCTATAATGTGGAGATCAGAATGACAAACACCTGCACCACCAATTTTTAGTAATACTTCATCGCCCTTAGGAACGGGCTTCACAAGATCATTCACAACGCGGACATCTTTATGCCCAAAAAAACGTACTGCTTTCATATTGAATTTTTTTTGTTGACTAATAGAAGAACAAATAAGAACGATATATGTTTCAACACATATAAAGACAGCGGCAACATGTAAGTCTTATTTCAAGAAAAAGTATTGCAATCCCCTGATCGTATTACCTAACGGCAAGTCAAAAGTATTCATGCAATAAAGACCGGCAACTCGAAGATATTTATGTATTTTTATCGGGAATCAAATGATAAAAATACATGCTAAAAAAAGGTGAACATATTGAAGGCGTTCCTATGGAACTCCAACAATTGTTGGATATGGACGAAAAAGCCAATGTTTTTTTTGAAACACTCTCCAAATCATACAAACAGGGATATTGTGATTGGGTAGGCTCAGCTAAACAGGAACAAACTAGAAAAACAAGGGCAGAAAAAGCAATTCAGATGCTAAGAAATAATCAAAAAACGCTTAAAACCGTTTAAAAAAGAGGCATTAACTCCTAAAAAAGAGTTATAAATTAACGGCAAGAATAAATTTGATAGGCAAAGGTATTCAGAATAACATCGCAGACCTTTTTACATTTCAGCAATGTCAATTTTCAATAATTGTAACAATACTAGATAAACTTTAAAATTTCGATACCCAAATCACTTGTATCATTTTTAAAGTTTAATTACATTTGCTTTCAAGGATGCAAGGAAAATTCCATCAATATCTATTCGGCGTAGTTTGCGCAATACTTATCAGTTTTGGCTGGTATCATGTGCCAACACCAAATAATATCCCCTCCTGCAATCTTCACGCTGTCAACCACTTCAACAAGCAAGTAAAAAGCGAAGATTATGACACTAAAGTTATTCGCAAAACTAAACGTCCTCGGCATGAAAAATTAAGGGCATATTTTTCAGAAAATGACAATGAAAATGATGACGCGGGAAGTGATTCCAATAGCCCTAACTTATTTGCACTTACCGGGGATGATTTTGGGAATATAATATCGTATATCCATCCTCAATTTCAAAATACACGCACAGCAGTTTCGCTTGCAAATTCCAACCAGCTTACTTCTAGAAAAAACGCTCTCTATATCCATTACAGTGTATTCAGGCTGTGATTTTTTAATAATTTCTTAAAAAAACATCAAAATAGCTTTCAAAATCACTTGGAAGCAGGTCACACTATTGTTCAATTTTTCGGAAATAATTAAAAAACTATTATCATGGTCATGAGAAGCTTTATGTATATAAGCCTGTGCCTTATTATTCTATCTACAAGCTGCCAGTCAGAAAAAAAAGACAAAAAAGAAGCTGCAGTTTTCAACGTCACTACTCCTTTGGTCAAGGATACAATCGTCAATAAAGACTATGTCGCCCAAATCCGTTCGATCAACCATATTGAATTGCGCGCGCAGGAAAAAGGCTACATTCAATCGATATTTGTCGATGAAGGTCAATTTGTACAAAAAGGACAACCCCTCTTTAAAATCATGCCCAACCTCTATGAGTCCGATGTTAATCGTGCTAAAGCAGAGGTAAAATATGCTGAAATCGAATATCAGAACACCAAAAATCTGTCCGAAAAAGATATTGTCGCTCCGCAGGAAACTGAAATGGCAAAAGCAAAATATGAAAAAGCCAAAGCTGAGCTAGCCGCGATGAATACTCATCTCAAATTTACGGACATCGTAGCACCGTTTTCCGGAATCGTTGGTAAGCTTCACGTCCGTAAAGGAAGTCTTGTCGACGAAGGCGAGTTGATCACGGAATTGTCCGATAACAGTAAAATGTGGGTTTATTTCAATGTACCCGAAGTGGAATACCTCAATCAAATGGACGCAAAACAAGACAATGGCCCGCTGCATGTACGGTTAAACATGGCCAATGGAAAAGAATTCGGTCATGAGGGTATTGTTGAAACAATTGAATCAGACTTCAATAATGAAACTGGAAATATTGCCTACAGAGCGACTTTTCCGAATCCAAAGGGATTACTGCGTTATGGTGAGACAGGCAATATCGTCATTACATCGCCCTATAACAATGCGCTTATGATACCGCAGAAAGCAACATTTGAGGAGCTTGAAAAAAAATATGTTTACGTTATTACAAAAGATAATAAAGTAAAAGCAAGAGAAATAAAAGTTGCTGCCGAACTGCCGCATATCTATGTTGTTTCTTCCGGATTGGGCAAGGATGAAAAGATTCTGCTCAATGGACTTCGCATGGTACAGGAAAACCAGACCATTGAATCCAAATATCAGACTCCGGAGAAAGTCATGTCAAACTTAGATTTATATGCAGAGTAATTAAAAAAGCAGCATTATGTTTAAAAAAGTAATACATCGACCGGTATTTGCTATTGTCATATCGGTTGTCATCCTATTTATCGGAGGTTTGGCCATAAAGCAGCTTCCTACAGAGCAATTTCCAAAAATCGCACCGACTACAGTGGCGGTCTCCATTGCCTATCCTGGTGCAAGTGCCGATGTACTTGTAAAATCCTCCCTGATTACACTGGAGAATGCAATCAATGGTGTACAGGGAATGCGCTATATCGCTACCGATGCAACCAGCGCCGGTGAAGCGACCGTAAACGTCGTATTTGACCCCGGAACGGATCCCAACGATGCCGTAGTACTGGTCAAAACCCGGGTGGATCAAGTTATGCCACTATTGCCTGAACTTGTTCAAAAGGAAGGAGTCGTCGTCAATCCCATTCAGCCCAGTATGCTGATGTACGTGAATCTTTACAGTACAAATAAAAGCATGGATGAAAAGTTCTTGTACAACTATGCAACGGTAAACATCATTCCTGAAATCAATCGTATTCATGGTATCGCCAAATCACAAATCTTAGGTAGCCGTAGATATGCCATGCGCGTCTGGTTAAATCCCGATCGTATGCGTGCCTATAGCTTATCAGTTGATGAAGTGATGAAAGCGATAGGAGAACAAAGTATCATCGGCCGTCCCGGTCGACTGGGACAAAGCTCGGGTATTGCAGCGCAATCCCTCGAATATGTCCTAACTTATAAAGGACAATACAATACACCTGAAGAATACGACAATATTATCGTTCGCGCAAACGGCGACGGTGAAAACATCAAGTTAAAAGACGTGGCTAAAGTCGAACTGGGAAGTGAATTCTTTGACATCTATTCCAATTTAGACGGGCATCCCTCGGCTTCAATTGTGTTGAAACAGAATTATGGCAGTAATGCTAATGACGTTATTAAAGATGTGAAGGCAAAACTTGCTGAGATGAAAGGTAACTTTCCTCCAGGTATAGACTATAAAATCAGTTATGACGTATCCCAATTCTTGGATGCTTCTATCGAACAGGTCATGCATACCCTACGCGATGCTTTTATTTTAGTTGCCATTGTTGTGTTTATTTTCCTTGGCGATTGGCGTTCGACTTTGATTCCAATCATCGCCGTGCCCGTTTCGCTGATAGGTACATTCTTCGTCATCCAATGGTTCGGTATGTCGATCAACTTAGTGACCTTGTTTGCATTGGTGCTTGCCATCGGGATTGTCGTAGACAATGCCATTGTGGTCATTGAAGCAGTACATGCCAAAATGGAAGAAAGTGCCATATCGCCATACAGCGCTGTAAAAGAAGTCATGGGCGAAATCGCAGGTGCTATTATCGCTATTACAGCTGTTATGGTGGCCGTTTTTATCCCCATTTCATTTATGACAGGCCCTGTCGGAACATTTTACCGTCAGTTTTCAATTACCATGGCGAGTTCCATCGTGATATCTGCAGTAGTCGCATTAACCCTTACTCCTGTGCTTGCCGCGATGCTCCTGAAAAATAACCATGGTAAACCAAAAAAATCAAACGTATTCACCAAATCGCTCGACCTTTTTAACCGTACTTTTGATAAAATAACGGGCAAGTATGCCTCCTTACTTCGTAAAATTGCCAGCCGAAAAGTAATTACATGGGGTATCTTAATAGCATTCTGTGTCGGCATTTTCGTCATTAACAAAACGCTTCCAGGAGGTTTTATACCGAGCGAGGACCAAGGCACAATATATGCCATTATTCAGACTCCTCCAGGATCAACATTGGAACAGACCAATAAGCTTTCCAGAGAGCTCCAAAAGATCTGTCAAGGGGTAGATGGCGTAGAATCTGTCTCATCACTGGCAGGTTATGAAATCATGACGGAAGGCCGTGGATCGAATGCAGGAACCTGTCTTATCAACCTCAAAACCTGGGGTGAACGTGAACACTCCGTCAAAGAGATCATGGAAGAACTTGAAGAAAAATCAAAAAATCTAGGTGCAACAGTTGAATTCTTCGAACCTCCGGCTGTTCCGGGTTTTGGTTCTTCAGGAGGTTTCTCCATGCGCCTGCTGGACCTCAATAGGACCACCGATTACCAAGATTTCGATAAAGTCAATAAAGCTTTTATTGCTAATCTCAAAAAGCGCAAAGAGTTAACTGGTGTATTCACTTTCTTCGCTGCTAATTACCCGCAATACGAATTGGTATTTGACAATAACGCCGCCATGCAAAAAGGCGTTTCCATTGGTAAAGCCATGGACAACCTCAATATCCTTATCGGTAGTACCTATGAGCAGGGTTTTATCCGTTTCGGTCAATTCTTCAAGGTCTATGTACAATCTTCACCAGAATTTAGAAGGCTACCTTCCGATATCATGAACCTTTACGTCAAAAACGATCATGACCAGATGGTTCCTTATTCGGCCTTTATGACCTTAAAAAAAACACAGGGACCAAATGAAATCACGCGCTACAACATGTACAATTCGGCCGCCATCCGTGGACTTCCGACAAATGGGTATACAACAGCCGACGCCATTCAGGCAATCAACGAAACCGCAGTTCAAACATTACCGCACGGCTATAAAGTTGCCTGGGAGGGCTTGTCCTATGATGAGGCTCAACGCGGAAACGAAGCCGTTTATGTCTTTTTAGTCGTCTTAGTCTTCGTATATCTTGTACTTGCGGCACAGTACGAAAGCTTCATTATTCCATTTGCAGTATTGTTGTCGCTACCCGTGGGTGTATTTGGATCATTCTTTTTATTAAAGGCAATGGGTCTTGAAAATGACATCTACGCACAGGTCGGGCTGATCATGATTATTGGTTTATTGGGTAAAAATGCGGTGCTTATCGTAGAATATGCCGTGAAAAGGCGTCAAGCTGGCGATAGCATATTGGAAGCAGCTATTGAGGGCTCAAGAGCGCGTTTCAGACCAATTCTCATGACCTCATTTGCATTTATCGCGGGACTTGTACCACTTGTCTTTGCCAGCGGCGCGGGAGCTATCGGTAACCACACCATAGGTGCCTCAGCGCTGGGCGGTATGCTCGTCGGAACTATCTTTGGCGTTATTGTCATTCCCGGACTCTACTACATTTTTGCAAAATTGGCTGACGGAAGAAAAATGATCCAAGCCGAAGACGAATCACCATTAAGCGAAGACATGATACATTATGAATAAGAACAGATTATATCACTATACAGGTTTCGCACTTTTCTTGCTTAGTCTTGCAGCCTGCAAACCACTGGAAATAAAACAACGTGCCGAAAATAAAACCGTTCCCGGAAAATATGGGGATGCTGACAGCGACACCGTGAATACAGGAAAAATCAAATGGAACAGCTATTTCAGCGATCCCAATTTACAAGGACTGATCGGTCAGGCACTAGCAAACAACCAGGAGCTACATATTATGCTTCAGGAAATTGAAATAGCCAAAAATGAGGTAAGCGCCAAAAAAGGTGAATATCTACCTTCCGTAGGCGTAAAAGTTGGCGCGGGGGTCGACAAAGTAAGTCGCTACACAAACATTGGAGCGATGGAAAAGAATACAGAAATCGAACCCGGACGTGAAATGCCTGAACCGCTATTTGATTTTGGAGTTGGTGTACAGGCACAATGGGAAACAGATATCTGGGGTAAACTTCACAATGCGACCAAAGCGCAGCTGCAACGGTATTTTGCCAGCGTGGAAGGCAAAAACTTTATGGTAACTCACCTAATATCCGAAATTGCAGATTCTTATTATGAACTCCTAGCGCTGGACAACGAACTCCTGGTTATCAATGAGAATGTAAAGATTCAAAACGACGCCCTTGTCGTCGTGAATGACCTGAAGAAAAATGCGCGATCCAATAAATTAGCGGTCAAAAGATTCGAAGCCCAGATATTGAAAACCCAAGGTATGCAATATGATATCAAGCAGAAGATCACAGAAACAGAAAATAGAATAAACTACCTTGTTGGAAGATTCCCGCAGCCGGTTCAAAGAGACCAAGCCTCTTTTGACAAGCTTGTTCCTCAAACCGTCTACACAGGTATTCCCTCGGAGCTATTAGAAAACAGACCCGATATTAAGCAGGCGGAGTATGAACTTGCAGCTTCCAAACTGGATATAAAATCGGCTAAAGCCCGCTTTTACCCATCCTTGGATATTGCTGCTGGTGTAGGGTTTCAGGCCTTTGATCCAACTTATCTCGTTAAGCCGGAATCATTTCTGGCTTCGCTCGTTGGAGAACTTACTGCGCCCCTGATTAACAAACGAGCGATCAAGGCGGCTTACTATAATGCCAATGCACGACAGGTTCAGGCTGTTTACCATTATGAACAGACCATATTGGCTGCTTATATTGAAGTTGCAAACCAGCTCTCCAAAATTAAAAATCTGGAGAATGGCCTACAAATTAAGACCAAGGAAGTTGATGCATTAAATGAGTCTATCGGTATTTCCAACGACCTCTTTAAATACGCTCGCGCAGATTATATGGAAGTTCTGCTAACGCAACGCGATGCCCTGGAATCTAAATTTGAGCTCGTTGAGAAGAAGGTCAACCAACTCAAAGCAAGCGTAGCGATATACAGATCCCTAGGAGGCGGATGGGATCATTAATAGCGCACTTGTAATTTTAGTTTTTATATGTTGGGGACTTATCATGTGATAAGTCCCTTTTTATTTTAACAATACACTTACTCCACCACGATTTCTTTCATTTTCTCGTTTCCATAATATGTCGGGAAATACATTAATTCAGCCTTCGCGGGGTTGACAGTATAAGTCCCGGTATAACGAGGTAAAAGTTCGATCTCAAAGGTATGTGTACCTTTCCCCAGTTTGTTGCAAAAAATGACAACACGATCTTTGAAATGCTCTCGGTGCGCCTCGATTCTATAGTATCCATTGGTTTTGGTTTCATAAGAACATCCCGCCGGTATCGGAACTTCAATCTGCACATACTCAGCTTCACCAGTTAATGTTACGCTTGCTTCAAGTTTTACAGGCTTCCCTTCCTTGAGTGCCGCTACCGTAGCACCATTGTCCTTAAATCGCGTTGCCACGGCAAAGCCCTTTTCTTTTTCTACAGCTGGATTGGGATTCCAAAAATTTTGATAAGCCGTCACAAAAGCCGGCCCCGTCCCTTCTTTCCTCACTTTAATCTGCTCATCCGACTTAAAGCTTTGCGTATACGGAAATGCAGTGACGCGTTTGCCATTGATGACCATTACCGGTGCCTGGAAAGATTCACCCTCTTTCAGTACATCAGGAAGAATACTTCGTATGATACGGGAAGATTCGTAGATATTATACCATTGGTTTTGCTGCCGCTGCGCGAAAAAGTAATTACGGATATTTTCTAAATCTGAATCATGACCACCAATTGATTTTAAGACACCATAAGCCAACAATGTATTCTCGGTATTGGTTTCCGTTGGGCGCATAAAAAATCCGCCTTTCTGATCTGTTGTAGTTCCAGAAGTCCAATAGAGCCCACCTAAGACAGCCTTTGACGCGTATTTAAGAACGGTATCTGCAGCATGTGAATCCTTAAGACCCAGTTTTGAAATCAACAGATATTTCAACAGTTTATCCTTGATGGTTTTACTTTTCAGTTTTGTGTCGATTTCGAAGAAATAATCTTTGTAATCAGCTTTAGGATCCAACCGGAGTAGATATATCAAGGAGCTAAACAAATTCTCCTTGGCCCCGTGAAGCTTATCTTTATCCAATAGAACATCCAGCGAAGCCAAGCTGCTTTTCAACATGGTCTTTTCACGTTCTGCATAAATCTCCGTATCGATCTCAACCTGGTAGCCGGCTTCTCGGGCATCCAACAGTACCCCGATCACATAGTTGCTGATCCAGGTCACAGTTTCACTTTTGTTCCACCAACCCCAGCCCTGATTGGAATTTTTGTTTTTCTGTAACTCCTTCAAAAGATCCTTTATTTTCTTATCCTCTGTAAAGGGTTTTCCGATCAATTTTGTCAGCTCTTTTTTAGAAAGTAACGCGCTCAATTTGGAAGCCATCTGTTCATTGCATAGAAATTTATAACGATCGATCGATTCAATTTCCCGTTGTAAAAATTCCAGCGAATTTGCTTCGGCATGCAAGGTGATTTCGCCTAGTGCTGGAGAAGTTTTTAGTAAATATTCTGCGGTACTGTTGAGTACTTTAAAATCTCCTTCATGTTGTTCAAGCCCCTTTTCAAAAATCGGAATGCTACGTTTTTCACCATCAAAATATCCATTTGACAATTCGATCGAATAAGCAAGTTGGACGCTGTCCCCCTGAGCGGCAATAACTGATATAGGATCCCGATAGGACTTCGCAATTTTCAACGTTGCCTCCTGCGTTGTCAGCCCATTGTTGATGGTACGCAAGAGCTGCAAGCTGTGGCTAAGATAATTAACAACCCTTCCCATGGCTGTAAACTGATCACTTCTGATGGCAAATCGGGGAGTCGCCAAATGTGCCGAAACAGCTTTAAAGGATTTGACATTTAGCTCTTTTATGTCGGCGAAATTTTTACTTCCTTTAGCGATAAAGAATGTTCGCCAATTGGTAATATCATCCGGATAGGTCGCTTCAAAATTAACTTTTCCCTGAGCATCGGTAGTTAGCTTTGGCTGCCAGAATGCATCATCGCGGAAGTTCACGCGCATCGTATTTCCAGATTCCAAATAGGGCATATCCACAGCACCTGTCGATGTCGCAGATGCTCCAGCTTTCATCTGAACCATCACCACGCCATTGGCGGCCCGCGCACCGTACAATCCCAGCATAGATTGATCTTTAATCACATTCAATGACGCGATAGTCGATGGATCAAGACTTGAAATATCACCTTCAAAAGGGACTCCGTCCACTAAAATCAATGGTTTTTCATTGGGGGCCGGACTAGCAGCGCCACGAATACGAATCCCTGCTACAGCCCCCGGCAGCATAGCTGTAGTCACCCCATCCATCCTAGCATTGATCGATTTCACTGCCGCAGTCAATGATTGCCTTTTTTGGACGCCATACCCCACAACAACAACTTCATCCAATTGATTTTCGCTTGGCTTTAATTCCACAAAATAATCTTTGCCACTGGAGACTTTGACCGTAGCGGTATTGTACCCTAAAGCAGCAATCTCAAGTACCGTATTTTTGTCATCGGAGAGCTCAAGTTCCACACTACCATCAAAGCTTGTGAAATATCGTTTTTTGGTATCCGGAACACTCACCTTAGCCCCAATTAATGGCGTATCCCCATCATAAACTAAGACCCTGGCGACCTTATTATTCTTTCTCTTCGTTCTAAAATCTTCCCGGTCTATTTTTAAGAGCTGCGGAACAATCTCTTGCCCATGGCTTATAGAATCCCGCAATGGATTTTCTACGGTACGCACAATAATTTCATCACGTACAAGTTTGTAAGCCAATCTTGCCGCTTGGGATGCATTGCTCCATTGAATAGAATCCAGCCGGAGATAATTCATCCCATTGGCTTTGAGTTTGATTGGCAAACTAAAAGAAGTTGAATCATCCTTTACAATATGCAAAGTAACATCGCCGACTGGAAGATCTCCAAAAGTTCGATGTCCACCGTAAAATAGTCGAAAATAAATTCTCTCTTCGACATTCGTCGGTTCAATAAAGATCAATGTAGGACGAATGCCTTTCTGTTCAACATCATTGCCCAAAGTTAAATTCAATTTAAAAATAGCCTCATTTTTTCCTTTCTTCACCGTAGCAAATTGTGCTAGTCCCGTGCTATTTTGCATGATCTCTTTGAAAGTACGTTCTACGTTTGACTTGATATCCTCCAATGACCATATCTTCTCCTGAAAATCTAAATTTGGCTTGAAATCATACAGATCAATCCGCATAGGATTGCCATCCCAGCTTTTTTGCTTTTGATAATTTTTATAGATGCTATATTGATAGCCCCCCTCAATTTCAAAACGTCCAATTTTCGCTGTGTCAACCATGAGCGTACCTATTTTGGACACACCATTATACATTTCTGTCCTTGGAAATGGTCCCACCATCAGTGGTACAGGAACCTGTGTACGCAAACGACTATCGTAAACGGTTTTTCTTAGGGGATTGAGGTAATAGAGATCTCCAGCTGTCTGGATATATGCTGGTCTCTCAATCAACACATTATTATTGGGTAATTGCCAGGCTCCAAAATTGTTGGTTACTGTAATCAACTGGCGCTTCAATTCAGTCAATTCATTAGTGTAGAGCTTACCACGTTCTTCTTTAGGTAATTGGTAAACCAAAATCTGGCCTTTGCTGAATGCTTTTTCGGGGTAGGTAAAACCAATCGTATCCCGTGAGGCATTAAAGGAAACAATGACCTTTTTCCCCTTTTCAAGATAAAAGCCACTTACACGAATGTCGCGATCCTTGGTCCTAAATCTAAAATCATGCTGCCCCGCAGAAACTTCAAAAATAGTATTGTTATTTTGTTGGTCTTGTTTAGCATAAGTCAGTACACCGTCTATCCAGACTAAATGTATCCCCTGCACTACACCATTTACAACGACATAAGGGGAAATCTGGCTCTTGACAGCATCTAAAGGAAGAGACTCCTGATAATAATCTTTGGGATATAAAAACCGATAAAAAGCCATCGTATCCAACTGCATGTCTTTAGACCATTTTGCCCAATTTTGAAGAGCTCCCTGATGTGCCCTCTCATCATCATCCAAACTAAAATTAAGATTTTTTGAGACTCTTGCCCTTCGCATCAGACCACCCATAGTAATATTTGGAGCGGTTGCTGACCTAAATTTTGAGGTAAAACCATAGGCCGTAATATCAACATCCTTCAAAGGTTTACCATTCTTATCCGTAACCGAAAGTTCCACGTCAGCCTTCTGCCCCGGATAAACTGTCGTCGCCGTGTTGACTGCCAAATTTAAATTCTTCTCCACATAGGGTAATTCTTCCTGGATAACTTTTGATTTTCCTCCAAAAAGATAGGTGATTTCCATGCTATACCCGTCTTTTCCACGGGCTAAAAATTTACTATTTAACGTGGTATGATAACCCGAAGCAATCGTACGACCAGCACGATGGACACGATACCAAAATGGAATCATAGCGGGATTATTGACATGCAATATCACCGAATCCGCAGTTCGATAAAACCGATAATTCAGTTGTGCCTGTTCTTGATCCTCTAAATATACACTTTTACTCAATCCATTCGACTTGACAACAATTTCTTCAGCCTGCCAGGGTATAGAAACCAAATTAGGTAAACTCAAATTTTCAGTCTTCAGCATTTCGCGATGTTCACCTAATATCATTAGCTGAGCAGTTGTTGGCATCGCAACACCTTTTTCGAAATACTTCAGCTCTGCATGCCCGTCTTTTACAGCAATACGAATTTCTTTTTCGCTGTTGAGTATATTGAGGTCGAGACTTCGTTCAATTCTTTCATTATCTGAACTTAGATAAGTGCCAATAGCCCGAAATGTAAGACCAATGTCAGCCGGAAAAATTGAATCGGGTAATACAATTTCCTTTTCCGCCACATCTGCGAGCGAAACGCTCGTTTGCCATAAAGTATCTGGAATAAAATTAGCCTTATTGGCTTTTACATCAAGCGTATAAAGTGGACTTGTCACAACACGCAAATCTACTTTCCCATCATATATGGGCATTTCATTTTCATTTAAAGCTTTTAGTTTCAGTCGCACACTGTCCCCTTTAGCATATTTCGTCTTTTCGGACGTCATATTAAAACTTAGGCTTTTTAACTCATAATCTTCATATCGGAAAGACTGTTGATGCAAGACGACTTTGGTTTTTGTAGATTCCAAAGAGATCCCGTAATCTTTATCAAGGATAAGGCCAAGACCCTTCAAATCAAATGCAAAGTTGTACATTCCCGGACGATAGGGAGCAAGTCGGGCCAAAACGGTATCTTTGGCATACCCATATCCACCTGTCAGACGTACGGCAATAGAATCACGGTAAGGTTTCCATTTTTCTTCCTCAAGATAAGCTTTAAATTTAACCTGCTCATTTGGCTTATACATTGACTTGTTAAAAACCATAAAGCTTTCTGTCTGTTCAGTTTCCTGTTTATGAAAGAACCTCTTAATCTTAAACTTTGTTCTAAGCAAGCTATTTTTGATCCCTTTCCATAATGGAACCCTGTCTTTGTAAGGCCAACTCCGCTCTACACTCAGGTAATGATAGACACCCTTATGTTCAATACTGACAATATCGTCATTATTTGCATTGGCAACTTTATAGTAATGAAACTTCTTATCAAATGACATGCGACGTCCCTTCACTTTTACTTGCGCATCTTTTATAATCGTTCCCAAAGAATCGTATAGACAAATCGCAAAAGTTTCTGCTGGGATAATCTTGACATATAGGTTATCACTAATCAATTCCTGATAGATGAGATCAGCTCCACTGGCGCGGACCTGGACATAATTACCAGGAGGTAAAGTCGGCTGTGGACTTCCGGCCTTATACTTAAGAAAAAAATCGCTGAGCATAGTTTCATCGAATTTCTTCTCTCCCAAGTGAATTTTTCTTAAAACTTCTGGGCTCAGTTTATAAATATAATAGTCAGAAGATCCACGCGGACTATTGAATAAGGTCGATTGCCCACAAAGGACCACGGAATACAGAACAGCTAAAAAGCATACAACAATTGATTTCCATTTCATGTTTAAGATACTGGCTAAATTCTTTTAAAATAGATAAATTTACCTAAAGCCAAGTACTAGATTCTTTCATCCGGCACTTCAACTTTCGTGCAGGGATGCGAAGAATATCAAAATTCCATAAACGAAGAAAAAAAAATTATAACTTCAACCTACTTTTGACCGAATTTACAACTGCTGTTTCCGAGGGGAAGTCACCAGCTCCCGAACCGGAGGAACGATTCACCAAAGGCGGCTCCTCACCATATAGGGTATCGCGGGCAATGACTACCTTCTTGTCGAGATCTACATAGCTAATGATATAATTGCGCTGATAAGCTTTATCTCTTTGGCCGATTTTATTAACATACTCACCTTTTTCCTGCATGTCCATCGCTATCATAACAATGCCTTTGACAGCATCACCGGGATAATTATCTACTGTTCCCAATGCCTCGTTCCATTTTTCCTTATAAGTTATTCCCAAATCACCGGCACCGCCATTTTCAAGAATTAGACAGCTCTTCCCCCAGTCTACTGTGGACAATTGTACTGGATATTTATAAATAGCGGTATGATCGCCAAAACCTGCTAAAATTCGGGAAGATAATTGTTCTGTTTTTTCCTGATCCGCCTCCATATTTCCCAAAAGACGATAAGCCCATATACCGATACCAATTGCTGCAACCAATACCAGGCCTACAAAAGTGAATATTGCTTTCTTATTTCCCATAGTTCTATTTTATTTAATTAATTACCAATCAAATATACTTTGTCTATATGCTCATTTTCACCCTTTTTACAATTCGCTTGACCTGCTTTATTATTTGCTGCGCTTGCGTAAATAAACGTTATAAAAAAAACAAATACTCGAACCTCTGCAGTCCAAGTTTTCAACAACATGAGATAATAAGAACTGCCACTATTTTATTTTTATCATAAATCGATAATTCATACTGACACATAGCTGTCACCCTGTGATTATATCTTTGTTTAACCTTAGTAGGAAAAGAAAAATATTAAACGAAAAAACAATTCCAGTGCGAAGGCTATTAGTAGGATAACTAATCGAATTTTAAATTATTACAGTAAAAAACATGGAAACATTACCACAATTAAAAGAAGAATTAGCGAATGAATATCAAATTACAAAAAACTTTATCGCACTTTTCCCTTAAGGCAAGAATGAATATGTCCCACATGAAAAAAGCATGAAAATGATGCGTCTGGCAACCCACTTAGTCGAAGTTTTCGAATGGCCAAGTACCATTTTAAAGACTTCAGAACTTGACTTTGCCAAAAGTGCTTATGTGCCAACAAGTCTATTGACCCGGGATGATCTCTTAAAAAAATTAGACGAAGATTACGAAGCCGGAAAAAAGGCTTTAGAAACAGCTAAGGAGGAAGACTTAATTCCAAGCTGGACCATTAAAAATGACGGCCATGAACTGGCAAGCTGGAGCAAATACGGTGCTATTCGTCACTCATTAAACCAGATTACACATCACAGGGCACAATTAGGTGTTTACTATAGACTCAATGATATTCCCCTTCCAGCAAGTTATGGCCCCTCTGCCGATTCACTGAATTTCTAAAAAGCTAGCTGCTGGAATGAACATACGACATCTAGATGTCGTATGTTCATTCTACGCCGGACAATAGGTATGTGCGACAACACCACCTGGAAAAACCTGCGCGTGCATAAGCTTTAGTTCACAGGGTTTGGAAAGACCGTCAAAGATGGGCAGCCCAGTACCCAATGCAATTGGATGTGTGATCAAATGATACTCGTCAATTAATCCGGTTTCAATTAAACTTCGCATAAATTCAGCTCCGCAATGCGCCAATATTGGCTTCCCAGATTCTGCTTTTAGTGCTTTAATTCCTTCAATGAGACCTGCATCAAAAACCCGGGCATTCATCCAGGAGGAATTTGCAGGAAGCTTTGTATTGTTTGCGAAATCTTTTGTTTTGGGATGATAGCCCTCTTTTGTAAAGACAGCTTTAGGGATTTCATTCATTGCTGCCGCAAAAGGATTTGTCGAAGCAGGCCAATAGGAAGCCATTACTTCAAAGGTCTTTCGACCCATTAGATGAATGCCGGCAGATTCACAAATATTTAAAACCCATGCGCTAGAATGATCGTCGCCACTTTTAAACATCCAATCAAGTTCACCGTGGATGCCCGCAACAAATCCATCGATGGAAATAGACATTTTCATTATTAATTTCCGCATAACAAAAACTTTAGTTTTTAATAAAACAAATCCAATTTAAAATTGGGTTACTGTCTCTCAAAATTAAACCATTTCATTCGACGTACAGCGGGGACAAACCGTCAATATAGAAGGGCAATTATGACAGCCCTTTTTTCTGCCCCTTACCCTCCTCAAGGGTAAGCATAAAATCTAAATAGTGCTTTTTCTTCGCGAAATGCTGATCATCCAATAACTTTTTATAGACCGAGATGGCATTAAAAAGAATTTGAAGATTATCCTCATTATAACGATCTACATTAAAATATATTAATTCCTTATTGATATATGTGTCCAATGACGTAAGCAACGTATCATCCAATTCGTCTTTGCTTCCAGAAAGTGCCATAAGTGTTGCCAGTTTCTTTTTTAACTCCCCTTCCATAGGTTTGACGTCTCGCAACCTAGCCTCAATATCTGCGAAAGGCAAAGTCTGAAATATAAACCGGGTGTTCTCCGTCATGTCAGCATAAAGTTTTTCTGCCTCTTCATAATTTTTATCGAAAAAAGCAAAATCATAATATCTCCGTTCAAACTCTTCACACATCCCCTGGTTATCCGCTAAGCGTGCAAAATAAGAGTGGATCTGTTGGTTATAGAGGGTAATTTTATGCTCCGTAGCTACAATATTGTTTTCAATTTTCCCCAGTAATTCGAAGGCATCCGCAGCACGATATTTTATACCATCGTAGTCAAACGACTTTAACTTTAATTCGCCTTTGCCGATTGCTTCAACGACATACTTATCATTTTTCAGGCTATTAAGTTCATATAATGCGTCAACTCTACTATCGGCAAATAATTCATCAAAAGTCGGCTTTGACTGTTCCTGAAAAATTGGCGTTTCACCTTTTCGCACAGGATGATTGTAGTCATAGAAATCATTGAATCTTTGATCAACAGCATACTTGTTCATCCGATTTTCAAAATCCGCACTGAAAGATGCTATTTCTAACAGCGAAGGAGGATGTTGATACTGTACCTGCGCAAACAACTTGTCCGAAATCTGGTTTGTTACCGCAGCACGATTAGCTAGCAATTCAATAGCAGGTGCGTTGTTGATTTCTTTCTTGACAATATTAAGCTGCTGTAATGCCTTTACCCGATCTTCATCCGACGGATGAGACGACCATTGATCTTCAAGATTTAATTTCGATTTATCATATTTTTTTAAAGTCGCTAATTCGATCTGGGGAAAACCATTTCGCACTTGATATCTATTGCGTTCCGCAAACAGGAGCATGACATAGCGATGCTCGGGATAAATATTGCGACTGCGGATATTTTCAGAAAATTTGCTATCATAGAAGGTAAGCACATTATTTAGTGCATGATTTGCAAAACTCAAGCGCAGCAGCGAATCAGCCAAAGCCTGGGAACCGGCAACATGTGCCGCAATCTCATCCGCATGAAATTCCATCTCTCTCGATAATGCCAAATAATTGAGATTTACATATTCGTAAAGATGCTTCAAAATATGCTGAATCTGTTGGATAATAAACACTGATATGCCAATAAAAATCGCAGTGTACCCACTGATGTTGCCCCATTTATCAAACATATTATCCAGCGATTCATTCTTATACAGCATATTGTAGATAATCTGATTAACATGGTAAACATAGCTACCCACTTTCATGCTCTTTTGTGAGAAGTGTCCAAACTCGTGTGCAAGAATAGCCTTTAATTCCTGTTGAGTAACTGCATTCACCAGCCCCACACCAATCTGAAGATTTTTCTTAATGGGTAAAAACATACTCCAAAAACTAGAGTCATAGAATACAGATGCATTGACCTCATGCGATAGAAAAACTTTCTTTGGAAAGCTGGTATCAACTTCTTTTACGACCTCATGAATAAGTGCGAATAATTGTGGTTCGTCGCGCTCATATATCTGCGTAAGATGTCCCGTATCAACTTTTGTTGACGCAAAAACAAATTTTAACAAAAAGAACAGTATAGTCAGACCTGTAGCGAGTAAGCCCAAACATAAAATTGCAGTGTAAAACATGGGCTTGGCGGTGAAAATCATTATTCCAAGTATGGTAAAACCAACAGTAATACCTATTGCCAAGAGCAGTAGAATAACGTAAGTAATCGCAAACACAACAATAGATAAAATTGTTTTACGCGCGTGTTTCCTAAAGTTTGTAGATACTTGTACCTTCATAAATTGTTTATAAAGCAAGGATAATTGACTATATAAATCTAAAAAATAAAATCCACTTGCCTATAAGTTTACAGCAAACCAACTTTGCAAACTTATCCGATAAAATACCAATCAATGCATTATGCCGCAAACCCACGTACATCTTAAATTGCTAATAACCTTTTTGTAAAGAAACCTCATTGAGCAAAGGTCGCCCGTCAACCATTCTTCGATAGTTATCCACCACTTGTAAGACGGAAGAGCCAATATTTGTCCTACTCGCAACATGCGGGGTTATCACAATGGATGGGCAATCCCAAAAGGGATGATCTTGCAGTAATGGTTCTTGATGAAATACATCCAGATATGCTTCAGCAATTTTCTTTCCATCAATTGCATCCAACAAATCACTTTCCACGAGATGTTCCCCTCGACCAACGTTCACGAGTACAGTTTCTTTTGGGCACAAATTGAACAAATCACAACTTAGAATTCCCTTTGTTGCATCGGTCAATGGTAGGATATTAACCATAAAATCCGTGTCTTCAAGGGCAGAACGAAGTCTTTTCATTCCAGTAAACGAATTCACTCCCTTAAGATTTTTAGGTGAATTAGCCCACCCATTTACGTTGAATCCCAATTGGACCAACCTTTCAGCCACATAACCACCAATTTCGCCTAATCCTAAGATAGTAACCCTGGTTTCACCAATTGATTTGTATAGCAAGGGCTGCCAATGTTTCTTTTCTTTTTCGTTTATATAAGCCGAAAACTTCTTCATCGAATGCATCAAGCAAGTCAAAACATGTTCAAACATATCGCTTTTCAACATGGGATCGATAATCCTACAAATGCGGAGATGGGATGAAATACTTTTGGGAAAAAGGTGATCTATTCCGGCGCCCCCAGACTGGATAACTTTTAAGTTTGGAAAATGAGTGTAATAATCTGCTTCAGGTTTCCAACAAAGCGCAAATTCGACCGCATCATAATTTTCAATCTCAGGGAAGATCTCCACCTTTATTTCAGGTAAATATTTATTGATTTCTACCTTCCACTCCTCGGCCCTGGCCCTACTCAGTATTAATGCTATACTCATGTTTTGTTGGTTTACACGAAAATAACATTTTATGCCGATCTATCGTTTGCTTTCTTGGGGATTCTTAGTCTTACGTTTTCAAAAAATTTTGTGATGATTTCCTTTATTTAGACAAAACAGTGGGCTAGCTGTCTGCCCAAATTAGCTGAAACAATCGATTCTATTAAAAAACAAAGTTTAGAATCTATTTTAATCGTAAATTGGTGGAGGACATCCATAAACATAGATTCAGATGGCACTCAAAAACCGAATTATCCTAATAAGCCTAATCATTTTTAAATTCATTATGCAATACCAGTTGATTAGCCCAACCTACGAATTGCAGCGCGATGAATTCTTACATATAGATCAAGCAAACCATTTAGCTTGGGGCTACCTTTCCGTACCACCATTAACATCGTGGATTTCCTATCTCATCAAAATACTTGGCAATTCTGTCTTTTGGATCAAGTTTTTCCCGGCACTTTTCGGAGCCTTAACGATTCTTATCGTTTGGAAAACAATAGAATCGCTGAAAGGAAATCTATTTGCACAGTTCTTTGGAAGCTGTTGTATTATGTTTTCTGTACTATTCCGTTTGAATGGTTTATATCAACCTAATTCATTTGATGTCTTATGTTGGACCTCCATATATTCCTGTATAATAAAATATTTAAACAACAGACAATCCAAGTGGTTATTTTATATGGCTATTGTTTTTGCGCTTGGATTTCTAAATAAATATAACATCGTATTTCTGATCTTGGGTTTGATCCCCGCAGTCGCATTGGTTCCGGAGCGAAAAATATTTACAGAAAAAAAGCTATATTACGGAATACTCATCGCCATACTAATTATCCTTCCCAATATAATATGGCAATACAAAAATAACTTTCCTGTATTTGTTCATTTCAAAGAACTTCAAGATACGCAACTTGTCCATGTTAACCAATGGAGCTTCATACGTTCTCAATTTTTGTTTTTTTTCGGGACCTTTCCCGTCCTCATTTTTGGATTATATGCACTGCTGAAACATCCTGCATTTAAAACATATCGTCTGTTCTTCTACTCATTCTTTATCACCCTTGGAATCTTCTTATTTCTAAGAGCGAAAGATTATTATGCAATAGGTCTTTACCCTATATATTTTGCTTTTGGCGCAGTTTATATTTCATCACTTTTGGAAAATAAAACCGGTCAGATTTTAAAACCTATTTTGATCGCTTTAACTGCGATCCTATTTCTTCCGGTCTATAATATTGCATTTCCCAATAGAAATCCGGCATATTTTGTGAACCATCCCGATAAATACAGAAAGTATGGTATGTTGACCTGGGAGGACGGTAAAGAGCATCCGCTCCCGCAAGATTTTGCGGATATGTTGGGATGGCAAGAACTTGCACGCAAAGTCGATAGTCTCTATGACCAAATACCTAGATCGGAAAATACGCTGGTACTTTGCGACAATTATGGGCAGGCCGGCGCCATAAACTACTATTCCAAACGCGGAATTAAGGCTGTTTCATTCAATGCTGACTACATCAATTGGTTTGATTTGAATAAACCATACCGCAATGTTATTCGAATTAAAGATCGCTGGGAACGAGAAAGAGAACTAGCAATAACAAGTCCTTTCTTCGGCAAATCAATATTGGCCGACTCCATTACAAATAGCTACGCCAGGGAATATGGCACAGTAATCTTCACTTTTATTCATGCAAAAATCAATATCAATGAACGTATCTCCAAAGAGATCGCATCAGAAAAAACAGCGAAGAAACTTCCTTTGTAAATAAATCATTTTTTAAGCGATTAAGCTAATTCCAGTCTATTTTTTTATTAAAAAAAATAGTATATTTAATTCAATAGCCAAAGGCTTCCAGCGCAAATGATACTTATCGTATATCTTCTGGTATCATAACTACGCCATGGAGCTTAACACCAAATTAACAGGATAATTATGCGCTTTTTGAATTTCTTGAAAGGACAAAGTAATTTGAGACAGATTGACGTTAGTGAAGACGATGATTTTGTAGATTTACAGCTGACCGTCACAAAATACTGGAAAGATGACGACGAACATCATATTGTCCAAGCTAAGGGGCTTTGGGGTAGAGAGATAGTTGGTTTGGCAATCGCCTTTCGTCCCGACATGAAATTGGGCATTGTCGATACCGAAGTCGATAAACAAAGGTTTTATCGCGAAGGGATCAATTTCTATTCGATTGGCAAATTAAGTGACAATTTTACCAAAGCCTTAAATAGCCTCTTTAAAATTGATGGTACATCCTTTAAAATGCACGATAATATTGGATCGACCGCCTTTATCGTCAGTGGGCACCCGGAATATTTTGATGAAGAATATATTAAAGCTAAAGTTTTCTTTGACGACGGAAATGAAAAACATCATTACGCGGAATGGTATGTCAACATCGATTTAAAACACAATATTCTCGAACTTCGAGAAAAAGACCCCGGATATAGAAAAAACATCATTAGTATCTTGACAAATGTTTAAATTTGAGCGTGAATCCGTCAGCCTCAAAAAAAAATAATACCATCCCATTAAATTCATTTCCTAATGAGTTTAATTCGGGAATGGCTATAAAAAGGAATGCTGTCAGAAATTTAGAGTTAGATAAGATAAGTCAGGCACATCGTGATGATTTCTACTTGTTTTTTATTCTTGAAGAGGGAAATGGAATATTTGAAGTAGATTTTCAGCGCTATCAATTAGGCTCCTCCGCCGTAATGATCATCCAGCCTTACCAAGTACATCGGGGTTTAGCTATGGATTACAGCGCTTTTAGTGTCTTAATGATCAGTGTAGAAAACCTAAACTCAGACTACGTAAACGCGCTAAAGGATATTACGACGATTGCTCCCATCGAAATCGATCAGGATACAATGGCGGTCTTATCCCAGACTGTAGACACCTGTTTAAAAATCAACGAAAGAAGACATGAAAAACTATATACTGCACTAATGAAAGATAGCTGCAATACCATCGCGGCACTTATTATCTCGCAGTATTTAATCCAATCAACTAAAAGTGATGCACAGTCTAGATTCGAACTGATCAGCAAACAGTTCAGTTCACTGTTAGATAAAGATTTTATTGACATTAAACAGCCTAGAGCATATGCAGAGAAAATGAAAATATCAACGGCCTATCTCAATGAATGTCTCAAAAAAACAACCGGAAAACCCGTTACTTATCATATTCAGCAACGCGTTGTATTAGAAGCAAAACGTTTGCTCTACCATTCAAATAAATCTGTAAAAGAAATTGCAGTAGAGCTAGGTTATGACGACTATCCATATTTTTCACGTCTATTTTCAAAAGTAACCGGTATGACAGCTCTTACCTTTCGAAATAGGAACCTTGAATAGTCCAATATTTACCACTTTTTATCTCTTTTAAACTAGAGCGAATTGGTATTTCTTTGTGTTAGAAAGCTTGGTTCAGCCCGTCGTTAGCGACAACTCGAACAGCGTCTTTAATGATTATCTAAATCCGACAGAAAGGAGATTGTAGTCCATTAAATATCAAGAAGAACACCACAAATAAAAGAGAAAAGGAATGAGATATTTTATCGCTGAGCCCGTCGGGCATATCAAAAAAGATTTATTTTTTGAAGTCGCAAATTTTTTTTGGGACAGTGGAAATGAAGTTGCTTTAGGAAAAAACAGGATATGCGACTGTGAAAAAATGCAACATGATGACTACGATTACACCATTTCATTAGTCCCTAATAACGAAACTGTTGAATCCTTATTTAAAACACACTACACCATCCTAGGCAAATATTTTGACAAAATTAATAACAGCAATCCGATGCTAATATTAGCAAATACCGGCATTTATACGAATGCCCTTCCCTATCCCCATAAGATTTACAGTTTTGAAAAATTGGACAAACAGGCGTTAGCCAGCTTTTTTGACTGGTGCAAAAAATTCAATTTGTTTGTTAGGAGAAGATAAACAAGTTCAACCACTAAATATCAGAATATGCAGTGGGATATAACAGTACTTTTATACTTTTGGAAACGTTATTCTGATATTGCGGTAAATCCTGCATTGGTTTGTATAAAGGTCCAAAATCTTTCCAATGTATATTCCGATCTTCCATGTTCTCAAATGCCGTCAGATACATCAGGTTGGGCATTGTGCTACCAGCAATCACCTGTCCATAAAAAACAGCATTAAAATTCAGTTTTTTGAAAATATCGATCTCTCCATTGTTAAACATCGCTATCTTATTTGCAGAAAGCTGCTCGGTTGCGGCTTCATAACTGCGTAGTTCATAAATGCGTTTATTTTTTTCAGCAGATAATTTAGGAAGCGCCGATTTGGGCATTCCTTCAAATGCTTTCATCCATATTGTCTCCAACCTTTTGAAAGGAGGATTACTATAACCTGCCTCAATATAAGCCTTTCCAGCCTCCAGGTATTTTTGATCTTTGGCAAGCCGCTGATCCAAATTAACCAGCAAACTGAAGTCTGCAGCACTGATGAACACATAAACCAATCTATCTTGACCAGCAGCATTTTCTAAGGGCTTAAATACCCCGACCTCTTTAAATCCCAATTTATGCAATGCCGGCAAATACGCCGATTCAAGATACTGATCAATGACTTTCTCCTGCTCATCGTTCTCATAATGATATACTTTCAATTGAAAATACGCTTGTTTCGATTTCTCAAAAGCGAACAGGCAATTTCCTGCCATGATAAATAATAGCGGCAATATGAAATGCCAATTGGAAATAAAAATGTATTTTTTCATTAGAATTCAGGACAACATTGGATATTAATTAAAAAATAAAGATAATACTATTTTTGAAAGTTCAAAATTAGACTAACCCAGCAAATTAACTCCCTTTTTCATCTTTATATATCGAAAATACGGGTTTATACTTATTAGAATCGGTATTTTAACCTTATTCTCGCAATAGCTTTTTATTTAATTTAGCTCCACCTTTTTTAAAGCTGCAACATGTCAAACAAAACAATACTTATGTTGGACGATGATAAACATGTCCTTGAAATATGTACTATAATCCTCGAAACAAATGGCTATAATATGGCGGTCTCTGAAACGTCTCATGATATTATCGAAAAAGTAGAAGAGGTACATCCTGATTTAATTTTGATGGACAACTGGATACCCAAAATAGGCGGTGTAGAAGCCACACGATTGCTCAAAAATCATCCCTTATATTGCAATATCCCTGTCATCTATCTATCCGCTAATACCGATATCGAAACACTAGCTCAGCAAGCCGGAGCAGACAGCTATCTCGCCAAGCCCTTTGATTTAGAAGACTTAGAAAATAGAATAGCCGAACTACTGTAGTTCCTAATCTTATAATTCAGCATCTTTACATATTTTAGCACCATTACGGAAATGCTACTCCTGAAACTTATATTTTGATGTCCTAATTGCGCATAAGGCCACATTGAAACGAATAGGATCATGTGTTGCTTTAATACAATTGCGGCTTGCTCAATTGCAGGCATATATAGTCGTAGTTGTCGCGCCATAATCATCGGGAATCAGCAATTGAGAAGGAATGCTATACCACATTTGAAGTATAAATAATAATACATACTTTCGCGTTATAGTATTAGAAATAATCATTAAGACAGCATTAATTACGTTATGTCAGAGCCCGTTTTAGCATTTCAATCAGGTTCATTCCATATCCGTCAGCTTGCAGAGAACGAATATCAACTTTACAAAGCGATGCGTATCGAGTCAATTCAAACCGAACCTACACTTTTTAGACGGAGCACTCCTCCTGAAATAGAACTATCTGACTTGGATTGGGCAGAACGCATAAGATACCCACGCATTGTTTTTGGTCTTTTCGAAAATGAAAAAATGATTGGGATAACCAGCATGCTGCTGTTGAATAAAGAAGAGGCCTACTTTGGTCAGTCCTTCATACAGCCGCTGTACAGAAAATTAGGTCTATCGAGTCTTTTGTATAAAATAAGAATGGCGTGGGCCACCGAGAATCAATTAAGAAAACTGACGATAAGCCATCGTGAAATAAATATGATTTCGAAAGCCGCTATCCAAAAAGCCGGTTTTCATTATAGTCATAAAGAACTTGTGCAATGGCTCGACGGAACAACTGGCTACTCCATGTATTATAGTTTATTCCTATAGTCAGTAAGGCTAACTAACTTGACTGTTGATCAATCCCGGCAAACCAAGATATGGTAAAAATAACAGCTTTTCCATCTTGAATGCGTATATTGAATCGTAGTCATTTTATTGGCTTTCGAGACTTTCCATAAACGCAATAATATCTTTCATTTCCTTTTCACTCAGATGCAAATTTTCATCTGACAATGTCTGATTGGATAATTTGATCCCCAGTCCTGCCCCACCCCCATTATTATAAAATTCCATGACCTCATCCAACGTCCGATAGATCCCATTGTGCATATAGGGAGCAGTTTTCTTTACATTCCGGACAGAAGGTATTTTAAAAGCATATTTATAAGAATCAACACCAATGATATCATAGTAGCCTAAATCCGAATCCAGCACAGAATCTTTCATGGATTTTGGAACTCCTAGGACTTCGACTTCGCTCTGAATAAATTTGGGCGGTGTAACACCGTTGAATAAAGGCAGGAAATGACAGGTCGCACATTTTCCCTTGCCCATAAATAAATTAAACCCATTCACTTCCGATTTGGACAATGCGTTCTTATCCCCACGCATATAATCATCAAATCGGCTATTGATTTTGGTCAGGCCACGAATGTAAGAAGCAAGTGCATTGCTTACCTGCTCTGCTGAGATTGGGCCATCCACTGTATTGAATGCTTTATTAAATAATGACCGATAGATTTTATCCGAAGAAACATATTGAACGATATCAGTTACCGAGCCGTCCATTTCCTGCTTATTACCAATGACATCGTGTATCTGATCTTCCAGCGTCAACGAACGCATATCATAGAAGTAGTTGGACTGTAAGGCCGCATTGAGCAAAGTAGGCGTATTACGTTTGAGCAAACGTCCCGAACCATGAATGTCCACTTGCAAGTTCAACCCATCTGTAAATGCAAGGTCCGGATGATGGCATGAAGCGCAACTTCTCGTATGTGTTCCTGACAAAGCAACATCATAAAATAATTTCTCTCCCAGTACGGCCTTTTCATTGCTGAAGTGAAATTTTGGTCCCGGGCTAAAGGCATCTACATTAAATGCATTCAGATCAAACATCGTATTGACGTCTTGCCGAAGCATTCGATTGTATCTGATTTTAGGGCCAGGCAGATTACGTTCCAACTGTGCTATCTCTGTACTGATGTTGTTGGCAAATTGGGTAATGAATTGCGCTCTATCGAACGATTCAAATTCCGCGTGTTGTTGCAAATATTTGATCGCCCCTTTAAGCATCAATGTTAGCGTTTCTTTTCTACCTTCATATTGCAAAAGAATTTGCTGTAGGCTGCCTAACGCCATAGAAGACTCGATCATACTATTTCGAGAAAGTGCATTATCAAATCCGGTAATCCCCAAAGATATAATCCGAAATACTTCAAGTTTCGAAGCATCCAAAATGCGCCAATCCTCCAATTGATGATCTTCAAAATAGGAAATCAAATAATCCGTATTGGTTATCAAATGTTCGATTTCACGAATTAGCTTTTGCCTATTGCTATTATCGTAAGTGGGATAGATAAGCTCTTCAATCACCTGCAATCCAATAGGCTCCACCCCTCTAGCCAAAGAGGGATCCAACAAATCCGCATTTTCAACTTCCTCCACCGGAGGTCCATTTAACCTTCTGGATAGATCTGCAGTAAAATACTCCGAAGCCCATTCAAACTTTTTAAAAAGTAGCCTTGTCGTCAAAAAGGCTCTTCTGAGACGTAGCGTATCCACCGTACCTTTCTGTACTTCGGCCTGCAGGGTATCCTTGATATATGTCTTAAAAGAAAGCATCTGATCCAGTAATTCTTTCTGAATCAGATGCTCACGGGCATTACCCTCTTTTTGTTTAGTATAAACAGGCTGCCCTGTAGTAAATCCGAGGGTAAATACTATTGCAACCAATAAGATACAAACGACAACCTTTTTACACATAGTTCAATTTCCTATCTCTCGATATAAAAACCGACTATTTGAAAACGAGCGCATTTCTAAAGGGATTTGCTTTTTTATCCCTTTCAGCAAGAGGCTCTATTCCCCAGCGTTTTTCTATAAATGAAAGGATGCTCACTGTCTCATACGGCGTATGATCCACTACACCACGCTTAGCAAATGGTCCAATGACAATTGCCGGGATTCGGCTACCAGGTCCCCAGCGGTCAACGACGGGTGGGTTAACATGGTCAAAAAAGCCACCAAATTCATCGTAGGTCAAAATCACCAACGCATCTTTTGCATTCGGTCCCTCCAATACAGCATTGATCAAATTAACAGCAAGTTGTTCTGATGAATAGACTGCCGAACTTCCAGGATGCTCATCATTGCCCCCACCTGGTTTAACAAAAGATACACTAGGAAGCGTTCCTTCTTTTGCGGCCTTGATAAAATCGTTTTGATCCTTCATGTGTTGTCGTCCTTCCTTACCATCCTCATAATTAGCAAAATATAAAAAAGGCTCATGATTGTAGGCAAAATTATTTTTACGTTCGGCAACAGCGTCATCCCAGCCTTCTGAATACCAAGCCCAACTTACATTTTTCGCTGTCAAGCGATCGCCAATGGTCGGCATAGTCTGAGAAGGTAATAATTTGGAAGTATCAGATTTCGCAGGATAAGGTTTGTTGCGAGAAAGCACATGATTGATTGCATAACCATCTGGCGTAACTACACCATCTTTAATCATCTTTCCATTTGCATCGAGTTTAGCAACCATTGAGCTTGGTGCATCAGGCCAAACAGGAATAGCCGCAGAAATCATATAAATATGATTTAAATAGGATCCGCCGAATACACTCTGAAAGAAATTATCACATAATGTATAGGCTTTGGCAAACGGATACAAAGGTAGCTTCTCTGTATTGTAATAGCCCATCGCTAAACCTTTGGAATCATTATAGAGTGCAAATTTATCCATCTTTCCACCATTGATCTGCAATTGATTATGATAAAACCGATGTGTAACATCGGGCGTCGCCTTATCCGAAGGTACATATTGGTCTATATTAAAAAATTGATTGGGTAGATTGGTTGGAAAGGAATTGTTACGTGGAATTTCGGGGAGGTATGGGTAGGCTTCACCATTCTCGTCTACCTGTAAAAAATCACCCTTTCTGACATTCGCTATGCCATTGGCTCCCTTGAATTCGCCATAAAGATTGTCAAAACTATGGTTTTCCATATAAATAACAACCACATGGTTAATTTTTTTGATACCTTCATCAAAGGGAATCTCTTGGTGTCGGGCGTTTTTGGTAACTCCGCAACTGCTGATACTCAAAACTCCAAGAGACAAATAAAGTAAGTGTTGTAACCGCATCCTGTCTTCTTTTTAGTAGGTTAGACTGTAATTTCTAGAACAAACTTACAATTATTATCGTTTTCATAACCTATTATCAAAGGGATTTGCTACCAACGTATCAGGTTCTTTACAGGCATCCTCCCTCTTATCACTAAAAGTAAAGGCGTGTTTACATACTAGGTCGTTGCTTCCAGTTCCCCATTCTTGTTATAAAGCTTACTTCGGTAAGTTATACCCCATTTAGTAATCTCATCGATGATTGGGCCCAAAGTTTTTCCGCATTCGGTCAATTCATACTCCACCGTCAGAGGTTTGGTATTTAATACTGTTCTTCTGATCAGCTGGTTCATTTCTAAATCCTGCAGTTCTTTAGACAACATCTTCGCACCTATCCCCTCAACTTCGCGCAGCAGTTCCATAAAACGTAATTTCTCAACCAACAATAAGGTACCTATAATATGAAATTTCCATTTTCCGGCCAAAATCTCCATGGTATCGTTAATGGCCAACACACGTGTTTTGCATGCACCTGACGACGTTAAAGTTGCTTCCTTTTTCATTACATTATTTTTTTATTCATGTACGCTCTACCCTCACAGGCTTCCTTATCCCCGATACGATCAACGATAAATGAACACACAAGCAAAGCTTGGTGCCACTGACATGATTTCTTTATTCTTACAAAAATACGCATTTATAAAGTTACAGACCACTATCTTTTTGGAAAGTAGTTTCTTTAAGGAAACTGATACCAAAAATAAACTATCTATCATCTACCTTTGTATCGACAACATCAGCAGTTGCAAATTGGCACAGTTGATGCGGCAAAATATAAAGTGTAAAAAACATATAAAAAATAAAACGATTAAAAATGAAAAAGCAATTAATCTCGGGTTTAGCCCTTATCCTGTTGTTAGCTTCTTGTCAAAATACAAATGGCGACAAAGCAACAACAACAACTGCTCAGGAAGTAACTGAACAAAAAGGACAGACTTACACTGTTGAAGCAGATAAAAGCTCATTAAAATGGACTGGTTACCATAAAGGCGGTTTAAACCCAAGATATGGTGTTTTGAAAAGCGAAGGAACACTTTCAGCTGAAAATAACGCAGTTACTGGTGGTACTTTCACTATCGATGTCAATTCTATTCTGACAGATACAGCTTCTGTAGATCCTGCGACATCCGGTGGCAAAAAATCATCAGATCTGGATGCACATTTAAAAAGTGCTGATTTCTTTGACGTAGCAAAATATCCAACTGCAAAATTCGAAATCACCAAAGTTGGCCCATTTGATGCAGCGCAAGGAAAAAGTGTTGTTGCTGATGCGACAAATACAGTTAGTGGTAACTTAACCATCAAAGATAAAACGGTGAATGTAACTTTCCCTGCAAAAATTACTTTCAATGGTGATGAAGTAACATTCTATTCTAAATTTACGATCCAAAGACAAGATTGGGGTCTTACATACGGTACAGAAGGTAACCCTCAAGACTGGATGATCGCACAAAACGTTGACATTGAACTTAATGTCACTGCAAAAAATGCGAAATAGATTTCGATAGCGCTTCGTCGCTCTTAGCAAATAGATTAATCCGGTAGACTCTACTTGATTAATCTATTTGATTTAAATAACCTCCGAATACGAGATCATCTTTATTCAAGACATGGATCAAATGTGAATCTCCCTTACTTTTCAGTGTGCTCTAATTTTTTTTTTCAATCGCTGTTTTGCCTTACGAACGGCTTCCACCGAAACACACAGCAATTCACTCATACTCGCATTACTTAAATCCAATTTGAGCAGCGCTAATATCTTAAGATCATTCTCGGTAACCTTTGGATAAGTTTGCCGCATTTGTGTCAGATAAGCGGGATACACTTTGTTAAAAACATGTTTGAATTTTTGCCACCGCTCATCTGTCATAATGTGTTGCTGCAAAAGCGCATTCAAATTATCCGTAACCTGCGTGATGTACGCCGGATCAGATTCGGAGATCTTCGCCACCTCCTGCCTAAGTTGCTGGATAACGACATCATTCTGGCGGATGGTGGCTGTAAATTCAGTCAAAGAGTTTCGTAAAATCATTAGCTCCTGATCTAGCAATTGTTTTTCATCGGCAAGCGCAAGTTGGTCTTTTTCTAGTAAAGTATTCCGCATCTTAATTTTAATTTTCGACTTATTGACCAACAATACAATTATGGCAAAAATCAAGAGAAGAACAATGCCTATAAACTGATACATGCGTTTTGTCCGAATCCGTTTTTCTTCAGTAGCCTGTATAGTCCGATTGTATTTTTCAGACTCCCTTTGCCACAGCATTTTCTGTATCTCTTTATCATTCATCCTTTTTTCCAACGAATCTTTCAACATCAGATACAAATGCAATTGCTTAAGCTCCTCCCCTCCACGTCCTAACCCACGCATGATGTTAGACTTGGATTTTGCTAATTCTACTTTATATTTTAAAAAATAGGGCTTATCTTCCATCAAACTTTCACAGGTCATCACATATTGCTCAGCCAATTTCCATTCTTTCAATTCGATATACCAATTGGCTAAATTGAGATTTGCACGCATCGCATCTTTCCGCTCATTATAACGCATAGAAAGCTCAATATTTTTCTTAACTAACCCAATAGCTTTTTCCTTTTCACCTTTTCGCCATGCATGATCTGCTAAATTACCCGAAATGATACCAATCCAAACCGAATCTTTCGCCAATTTAGCTTCATCCATTGCGCGATTCAAATAGGTAAAAGCTTGGTGATCGAGCGAGTCCTTTGCTAGATATACAGCAATGGAATTGATCAGATCGACACGTTCCCGTGCAGCCGGCGTGGTAAAGGTAGCGCTTCCTCTAAATAAGCAACAGCATTTGCCTGTTCACCAATGTAGCTGTAGAAACTCGCCATAAATTGGTAATGCTTGACTACCATGGGGATTTTTTTGATAGTAACTTTAGATTTTAAATCATTCGCTCGTAAAAAGAACGGAAATGCTTCCTTTACCCGTCTATAGATAAAGTTGTAATATCCTTCACGGGCACAACCCAACATTTCTAATTCAGGATCTGGATGTACACGGAGCAACTGCTCAGCCAAACGATAATAGCGCTCAGATGATGAATTTATGCGATCAAACGCAATTGAGAAACCGTCAGCCATACGCATATAATAAGCCCATTTTAAAGCAACACTTCTTTTTTTGTCTGCCAATTCCAAAAACGGCGCCAAGGCATTTTTCAATTTTATCGTATCACCATCAAACCTAATAGGCAACTGAAGAGCAGCCTCCAGTTGGACAACAGGGTTTTTAATTGCAGCTATTTCCACTACAGATTGCCCACATACATGATTAAAGTTGCTTGACAATACCAAAGAAACGAATACAAAAAAATAAAATATGGTCTTCATGCTTGAAAAAGGTCAATTTCAACGCTCTGTCTGCCTATTGGCATAACCGATAAATTAATTTCAACAATTCTGTGAAATTAATACGCAAAATCCTCCGAGAAAATGGTTAATACTGACTTATTGTTCGTAAATCGGATCGCCGACTTGCGGTTATAAATATAATATTTATAACTTTAACATAATTACACGTTTTCATTAAAATTTCGCCTTCTTTTGATACCACTGCAACCCATTAGGTTTGGCATATCAAGCCTTTTATTCAACACTTTTTCCAAAAGATGACCAAAATTCAAACAAAAACAATGGGATTGATTCTCCGAAAAGGAGTATTGCAAGATCTGCAAGAAATGTTAATCCTATTTTCTGAAACTATTGCGACTGTATGCGCAGATAATTATAATAACGAGCAAATTGCAGCATGGGTATCGTCCGTCAATAATCATGGCCGTTGGCATCGGCTAATCGAAGATCAGTATTTTATTGTAGCTATGCTAAATCAGAAAATGGTTGGGTTCGCTTCCCTCAATCATGGAAACTATGTCGATGTCATGTATGTCCATAAAGATTTTCAACGCCAAGGGATTGCTCAAAAACTTTATACTACATTGGAAGATGAAGCAAGAAGACTAGAAAGAACTTTCGTGACTGCTGATGTAAGTAAAACCGCGAAACCCTTTTTTGAGGCAAATGGATTTAAAGTTATCGCTGAGCAGATACAAATAAGAACTGAAGTCGAAATACCAAATTATAACATGAAAAAAGATCTGTAGATTCACTTCCAAATTTTAGAAATGCTCCCCATAGTCGATTACTTCAGTTTTCAAAAGCAGCTTACTTTCACTATCGGTTCTTAATGTCGCTGTTGCTATGTTAGTCTTTGTGTCAACACTGAACTCCAGCATAGCCCCAACGTCCTTTTTGTCATTAAAAAATGAAGCGAAATTCTTAAATGTCTCAGTTTCATCAAACAAAAACCGCGCAGCACATCGGTTATTATGTTGATCATACCATTTAATGTACACATCTTTGGGAATACCTCGAGATGCCATGTCCATATCCCGAAGACGCTCATCAAAGACAAATCGTTCGGAATTATAAAACTCCAAGTCCGCATCAAATGCTTTTCTGTCAGAAGACAATACAAATTTAGGCTGTACAGGATAACGTTGCCGTAATTTATCCCAGTAGCCATAGGGAATAGATTTATTTGCAATGGCTTGTTGAACATCCGAAGGAATAATCGATAATCGGACAATACTTGATCGCGCCATTCCTGATTAAAGACATTACCGTACGCTCCATTATCTTTGGATGTATCCGTAGCATGGATCACTACTTTTTCGGCTTGATAACGACCGATTTCGACCTGACGACGTCCTGTCCCACTGGCCCATACTACAAGTACACCGCCAGGAGCAAAACCCAAAATAATCTTATTATAATGTTCATCATTAGTTTTGATCGCTCCTTTTTCTTGGTATGGTGTACTGAACAACCTCCGCAATTTACTATAATCAATCGGACCGTTCATGCGATAAAAAACATCTTCAGCAAAGGAATACCAAGTAACGTCTAATGCCTTAGGCAATGACATCACCTGCTCATATGTACCGCCTCCAGCTTGTCCCCACACGGCGTTATAGTTTACGATATTGCCTTCACTAAATGTAAATTCATAATCTTCATCTTTCGGAAAGATAAAACGGCCACTATATAACTGGACGGGATAAGCTGCTGGATTACTCATCGCACAGAACCATTTATAGCGCCCTTCTCTGATATTATCTTCTTGTGTTAGGCGTTCTTCCCTGAGGTCATTAAACTCACGTATTGTCGTTGAGAACGCGAATATAATCGGTAGTAAAATAAGATATCCAAGCAAAGTCGGAACCAAATATTTCCAGGATTTTATTGCCCATGTGATAATCACGCTACTAAAGAATGTCAGGAAGATACTGAGTGTTAAAATCAAAGGAAACATTTCCTTAATCACTCCCCCTAAATCTGCATAAAGCCGATGCTCGTATTCATCACCCCAGGTTGATAAAAAAAGAAGTACCGGAAGCAATAAAGAAAATAAGCAATAAAAAAGAAAACCATAGCCAAGTTCAAAAGCGAATTTTGGTTTCTCTAAGACCTTTAACTTCTTCCGAAAGAAATTAAAATAGAAATAAATCAAAGCGATAACAATAAAATAAGGCGAACAGCAAAATGCAGCATAAACCATATTTAGATCTGCATTCTGTACAAGTAAGGTCGCAATTAGGCTGATGATAGCAACCAAAAAAGCAGAAACTGTCGCTCTTATAATCATTGTAATTTGTTTTTAATCCAAAAAAAGCTGCCGAAAGCCGTATAACTGACAACAACACGATTCAAAAATAACAAGAAATGTCTTATGAATATAAGCCGATCAATATTCAAATACATTGATCAACTATTCGATCCAACGTGGACAATATATTTTTTTCACAAGAAGGATTTAATTAACTGTTATTCGTTTTCGTCAGGATCGATACATTGAGCCATTTCATATTACATTCAATAAACGGTCGACTTTATCCCCTCAGCGAGATATCGCTCGTTATAGTAAAATTTCTTCGAAAAAAAATCCGATCAAAAGCCCTTTAACGAAAATCATTTAAGTTTACTAACTTCGCTTTTATTCTTCAAAAAAATGGATATACATCATAACATTAGAAGTGCCCAAGAAAGTGACGCACATTATGTCCCTGAAATTATGCTCCAGGCAATGGAAGACATTATATTTCGCTTTATCAAAAAAGAAGATCGAAGCGAGGCTGTAAATTTCTTAACGCAGCTCTTCAAGCAAAAAGGTAATCTCTATAGTTATGAGCATACGTTTGTCGCAATTGACGACAATGGACATATTTTAGGCTCATTAACCGGTTACGATGGTGATCGATTTATTGAATTAAGACAGCCTATTTTGGATCATATGAAGGAACTGTACAATAATAATTTGATTCCAGAAGCCGAAACAGCTGGCGACGAATTTTATATCGATTCAATTGCGGTTGCTCCCATGGCACGGGGCAAAGGTATCGGAACAGAACTTTTAAATTATGCAATTACACATGCCAAGCAAAATGGTTTTAAGAAAGTTTGCTCGTCGACCTAGAGAATCCCAATGCACAAAAACTCTATGAAAGGATTGGTTTCAAACTCGGCAAAAAAACTCCTTTAGTAGGGGGCGAATATTATCACATGTATATTCAACTTGATTAGATACGGCTTTTATCTAATTTATCGCCATTTCAGGCCTTATCCCGCTAATCAGTATCTTTTGAGAAGAAGTCCAAGCAGCTCTGGCAGACAACACCAATTAGATCAGACATAACCACTGATCAATTGGCAAGGATTTTGTATTCTAGAAAATAACTATGAAAATTTGGGAATAATGAAAAAGCTAATTTCAATTGCGGTGGGCTGTCTAAGCCTAGTTCTGGTGACGCCAGCTTTAACACAAGCACAACACAGAGGACATGACGACCATGGCTGGCATGGCAACAAGGACCGTGAAAAATACATTCGAAAACGGGAAAAAGAGTACGACAAATATGTGCGCGAACGCGATAAGCAAGATCGCAAATACTGGAAACATGCATACGAACATGATCATGGCCGTCCAAGATGGGCTAGCGCACATCACTACGACATGAGACATCATGTGTACTTTAGCGATTACAAAACATTCTATGATCCTTATCGGGGCGGATATGTCTATATGACCAATGGCCGATGGAACTTTTCTGTGAATGTCCCTTCTTTTCTAGTGAATGTCAACTTAGGAAATGCTGCGATTCGTGTGGTCAAAGATGTACCTCTTGACAGAAGACCAGAAGAGTATTACGACGATAATGAGGATTGGGACGATTAACGGTACGATTAAACTTTACGTTTATTTAGAATAATTACTGATAATACTATATTTTTGCGCTGTTCATCCGATTGACAGCGCATCTATGACACATAAAAGAGCTAAACAAAAAAGCCTAAAAAATATACTTAGAAAATTGCATCTTTATTTGGGCTTATTATTTGGTATAATCTTTTTTACTGTTTGCGTGACAGGGATGTTATTGAGCTTTGAAAAAGAGCTTACCCCACTTTTATGGCCGAAAGAACAGCAGGTAACTGTACAAAGCAATCGTCTTTCCCTTGCACATATTTCCCAAAAAGCCGAAGCTATCTTTCCGGACAAGAAGTTGTTTCGCATCGAAATTCCAGCAGATCCTTCCCGTAGTTTCCGTATTCAGTATGGACAAAAAAAGACCGGATACTGGTATGCATATATAAATCCTTATACAGGAGCACTATTATCCAAAGGTCGGCAGAGTGACCGTTTTTTTCAAAAGACTTTGGATATCCATCGTTTTCTTCTCGTCGAAAAAATCGGAAGTACCCTAACTGGAATCTCAGCTCTAGCGGCTTTCTTTCTTGCCCTAAGTGGTATTTACCTGTGGTGGCCAAAAAATAAATCCATGCTCAAACAACGTGTAACGATAAAAATGGCAGCCTCTCTCAGAAGAAAAATCTGGGATTTTCACGCAGTGGGCGGTTTTTACGCATCTTTGTTTTTAATTATTTTTACCTTGACGGGATTGACCTGGAGTTTCGATTGGTACAATAAACAATTCTATAAAGTATTGGGTTCAACGCAAAAATCAACAAAAGAGAAGATCAGCAACATCAACAATCAGGCTTTTTCAGATTACCTCGTGCTGGATACGATCTATCAGCAGCTAAACAGCCTATATCCCAGCTCTGGAAATATAATTATCACGTTTCCTGAAAAGAAGGACTTAGCTTTTGCACTAACTAAGGAAAATTTTTCAAATGCAACTTTACAGATCAACCAGGCTTTCTTTGACAGCAAATCCGGACAACTACTTAAAAATAACCCTTTAGAAAAATTACCTTTGGCGCAACAGGCTCAACGTATGATGAAATCTATTCATATGGGGTCGATATTTGGATTACCTTCTAAGATTATTGTATTCTTAGCCGTTACACTAGCCGCTTCTCTCCCCATCACAGGAATATGGATATGGTTGAACAAAAGAAGAAAGAAGAAACCGTCAAAAAGCCAAAAGAAGAAAGCAATTCAACTTCAAACCATAGCATAGCGTATTATCCTTATTTTTAAACTTATTCAAATGAATTCTTATATCAGACACACGACTAGATAATAATAGAAGAAATGATCGATATTAGCTGCTATGAAAGACCGCAAAGAAAATTCGACGAATGCAATCAATGAAAAAGCATTACAACAGTTCTGTAACGCCTCCAAGACGCTGGCATTATTCAGTGGCCGATGGAAGCTTTCGATTCTATTCAAACTCCTGGAGCAGGATACGAACTACTCGGAATTCAAAATTCTCCTGCCCCAAGTCAGCGATCGTACACTCGCAAAACAATTGAAAGAATTACAACTGGACGGACTCATTCAAAAAGACCGAAGTAAAACAGCATCAATCTATTCGCTGACCGATAAAAGTCGTAAACTAAAACCCCTATTGGCGGCGCTTTCCGGGTTTAACAACGACTAACCTTAACTAAAATCAACACGCTCCAAAAACTCAATCACTTCCCCATTCGGACTGTAAACGAGGCTATTTCGCACAAAAACATCTTTTTTACCTTGGCTGAGTATGAGTTGAAATACTCCATCACTCAAATCTTGAGCACCATGGGCGATAGCCTGTATTCGGGCATCTTCGGCGTCTTCTACCGTAAAACACAGATGAAGTAGCGCATTCTCGACATATTCCTCCCCTTCTATACGCCTTATTCCCTGCGTTGGAATAGTAGCATTCTTATCACAAATTTCCAAATAATAGCCAATAGAGGCATTAAAAAGCATAGCACAACGTTCTAAATTAAACTCGGGTAATGACCATTCATGCACAATAATAAAACCGAGATTTTCATAAAATCCAATTGTCTTATCAAAATCCTGAGCCTTAATCGACAGGTGGTGAAAACCCAAAATATTATCTTTCAATTCCATAAAGTATATTTTTTGAACAAAACTAATGTGTTTTTCTGGAGACTGGAACAACTTACAAAATTGTAAGTTGGGCTGGTGGCCATAAAAGAGTATACGTTAAAACTAGCAGTATTAGAGGGAGATTTTAAATTATAGCAGATAGATTTTATTATTTTAATGTACTTTTGCCCATTAAATTTCTCGATCTGAACAAGGAATAAAAGCTTTGTAACTACCATGAGTCTATAAATATGAGGTATTCATTAGACATCATTTCGATGGACTTTACTGTCCAAAGTATGGTGACATCCAACATAAGAAATCGGATGTTATAAATTCTTCAAAAATCGAGATAGAATACGCAAAGTTTAAAGCCCTTAGTCTATATATATTTGCAAATAAAATGAAACAGCATCTTCACCGACAATTACGGATCTATAGATATGTGATCTATAGAGAGACGTTAGTCGATCCTTGGGAACATTTTTGGTCATTTATTGGCGCCTTTGTAGGAATATTTATTATCGCTTATATCCAATCTCTTCATTTACCTTCGCTGGAAAATATCTTTTTGATAGGCTCCTTCGGAGCTTCCTCGGTTTTGGTTTATGGTGCCATACAAAGTCCACTTGCCCAACCCCGCAACTTAATTGGTGGGCATGTTGTTTCTGCAATCGCCGGGGTTACCGTTGCACAGCTCCTTCCCGATATTATCTGGCTGACCGCTCCCTTCGCCGTGGCCTTGTCCATTGTTTGTATGCAGCATACACGCACGCTACACCCTCCTGGTGGAGCAACAGCACTCATTGCCGTCAGCAGCGGAACAAAAATTTCAGCGATGGGATATTGGTATGTATTAAGTCCAGTACTATCGGGTTGCATAATTTTATTCCTGGTGGCTCTGATCTTTAACAATATCACGAAAAAGAGACATTATCCTGTAAAAAAATCACGTTTGCGCCGCTCAAGAAGACAGCATTTAAAAACCCGTTTTGAAGCAAGCAGGAGCCCATCGAGTCTTGATTAAAAGTCTTTATGGTCTATTGAATAACACGATCTAAAACTAATAAAGGATAGCGTTTTGGGTAGACGCCCAAACGCTATCCTTTTATGATCGCTTCTTTCCGTCATCTAAAACAGTTATTATAGCCCGATAAATTCCATACAGAAGGAATAGTAAACTCGTAATTGTAAGCCCCAAATACTCCACCACCCAAGCAATAAGTATGGCGACCAAATGGATTTTACCATTCTCCGGTTTAAATGCGGCACCTGAATAAACGTAATAAGCGATGGAACCAAATATAAGAATCCATATTATCGCATAAACATAATGAAGCGGATTTTTGCTGAGCTTTCTATTTTTAAACATATGTCAAGTTTTATGATCTAATACTGATCCGCTTATCTAACACGAACGAGCATTTCGTCAAATGTAGGGTGCACATCCGTTTTTGACAAGCCATAACTATAATTCGCTTACCCTGATTTAATATTCGTACTTCCTATAAAAAATCGCCCGCGGCAATGGTCGGCATACACTTGCTTCGCTACGTTAAAATCAAAAGAAAAAGTCCCTTACATTACTGCAGGGACCTTGCTTCCACCGATTATTCCGTTGTGATTTTTATGCGGTTGGAAATTTGCTCATATCCATGTAAAATATCTCCCAGGTATGCCCATCAAAATCTTCAATACTTCGCTGTTGCATAAAACCATAGTCTTTCATTGGCGTGGGTTCTATACCGCCAGCTTTCAGTCCTTTATCAACAATTTCGTTCACACGATCCAGACCAGAGACAGCAAGTGAAAATAGTCCTGCGATCTGTTTTTTTGTATCTGCAAGCGGTTTTTCCGTAAATGTTTTAAACTTATCCGGAGATAAAAGCATAACAAAAATATGCTCACTCCAAACCATACATTTACCTTGCTCATCCGAAAACTGAGGATTGTTCGTAAAGCCCAATTGTGTATAAAAATCCATTGACTTATTCACATCTGCTACCGCGAGATTTATAAATATCTGTTTCATCATTTAAAGTTTAATTGCTACTGATCTAACAAAGATGAAAATTTCCGTCCAAAAAAAACTTGGCCTATGCGAAGATTTTTATTTAGCATCAATGAACTGGTGGAATAGCTAAATCTTGTTTGGAAAGCTCGTTACTTGGAGAGCTCATTCAATTCAGCCTGCGAAAACACATGCTCGCCTTTTAGATAACCATTCGCTTCTTTCAGATAGGTATATATTACTTCTCGGCCCTTTGGATTGGGCAATTTATGTAAATTTTTGACCAAGAAATCTTTATCACGCAATCTATCTTTACCATAGCTTAAAAAAGATGGTGCGTGCGTCTGCACGCTCCAACGAATAAAACGTAAATCGATATTGTCAGGGTATTTCATGATCATTTCTTCGAGGAGCTTTTTTCCTTTCTTGAATTGCCCCAATTTTGTAAACGGGTTGCCCATATGTTTTGCCCATAATATCTCATAAGCCGCGAGATAACCCTTTTCTGTGGCGGAATTGGCAGCTTTTTCCAATAGTTTCAGATTCGTTTCACAGAGCTTTTTGTTTTGAACAGCAGTCGCGTACTCGGCTCTCATTTTATCAACATCCACTTGACCAAAACAACAAATCGCACATAATACCAAAGAGACACAGATAAAAAATCGTATAACCATTTTTCAATTCAATTAAAGTAAAAAATAAACGCCGTTTTGTGATATAACAATATCGAAGAGCTTTGAGTTTTCTTATTTTTTAATCCGTTGAGAACGCCGTTTGTTTTGCCACTTTCCCAATACAATGAGCAATGTACCAATGACGATGAAAACCAACGTTACTCCAAAGCTGTTCAAAATAACCCTGTCCATCCCCAATTCGGAAACATTGACAAAAGGATAGGGATAAAATCCAGAAAACGAACCATGCCACAACGTATAAAAAAGATAGACTAATGGGAAGATCAACCAATAAAAAATATGACTCCACCGGATTGTTCCCTTGTCCAAAAAACGCCACCAAAAAAGGAAAAAACTCACAGGAGCGAGCACATGCAATAATTCGTCAACCACCATTGATAAACCCTGAGGATGCGACAGAAAGCGAAGTATGGTATTATAGATAATTCCGACAATAAGAATATATAATGTTACGGCAGTAATTGTTTCGGGTCTAGTAAAAAATAGGCCCATTCGACTCTTTGACCAGCAAATAGTAAAAAAACAGCATAACATAACCATTACATTACTCAGAATTGTAAAATAACTAAAAAACTGAATAATATAGTCGATCCTGTCAAGCTTGGAGGTATGAGCACTTAAGATAAACTGTCCAACAATTGCAAACAAGGTAATTATACCAATGCTACCAGCAAAAACCGATTTTAATGACTTCTGAGCCTCCATATTTCTAGTGGTCTATACAATACTAAATATAAAAATTTCAACTGCTATTTGGAATTTTAAATGATCAAATCCAATTCACCCCTACTCGAATCTTAAATCCAGATTGTAAATAATTGCAACGAATTGTAAATGGATTCAGTTTCCTTACTTACAATTATTATTTTTATAGGGTATAAAGTATTGATAAATGATCAGAGTAGCCATTATCGAGGATGAACCCGCGGTACGCAAAGAAATCAGCTATTTAATCCAACAGGAAACTGATGTTGAACTTGTTGGCTGGAGTGATACGGTGACAAATGCTGTAAAATTGATTGAAGAGAAACAACCAGACGTTATACTCATGGATATTCAACTCCGTGATGGTACAGCATTTGACATCCTAAAAAAGCTAATCGCTATTCCACAGAATATTATTTTCATTACGGCCTACAATCATTTTGCAATCAAAGCCATCAAATATGGTGCTTTGGATTATCTTTTGAAACCGGTCGATCAAACCGAATTAAACGAGGCATTAGAACGTTACCGGCGTAAAAGCGAAAACAATCCCCAATGGATGCAGCGTTTATCAATGGTGCAGGAAGCTTTACACGCCAGCGAACTTCCCGAAAGCATCGCCTTGTCTTCCATACACCATGTACGTATCGTCCCCGTTCACAACATCGTGTACTGCAAAGGAGACGGTCCCTATACTTTTTTCTTTTTAAATGATGGTACAAAGGAGTTAATTTCTAAACCCCTCAAATATTATGAAGAATTATTGCCACCGCCCTATTTCTTACGCACCCATCAATCGTATCTTGTTAATAGGTCACATATTTCTGGTGTCAATCGTTCCGAGTATATTGTCTTAAAGAACAAAGAGGAAATTCCGATTTCATCACGCAGAAAAAACTCGATCTTAAATCAGCTGTTCCCTGAAAAATGAGCCTATTGAACCGCATTTTCCCTTGGCTGCTACTGTCTTTGTTTTCGATCGCTTGCGCTCGAAAGAATGACGCACTGTCGCCCGATCATGATGCTATTGCCGCAGAGATTAAAACGCTGGAGGACCAAAGATTAAATGCAGCAAATGGGGATTCCATCAAACTTGCCTGGTTAAAGTTAGACCAGCATGCCACCGTAAAAAAAGACACGGTACTCGCTGCCCGTGTAAAATATTATCTAGCACGACTCTATGCTATGAGTGGCCAAGATTCGGCTCTTTTTTTTGTTCAACAGGCGCTCGAACTCATTGAACTCACCACCGGAAACGCTAAATACAAAGCTCTTATTTACAATGGCATAGGAAATATCCGCAGCATAGAAGCAAAACAACGCGAAGCGGGCTATTATTACAACAAAGCCGCCACGATTGTTTTGTCGGATACCGCATCAGGATTGTCAACCGAAGCGAAATCAGCGATATTACTGTCCGCTGCCCAAAACAACTTGAGCTCCTTTCAGTATAACCTTGCAGAAAAAATGAATCGTTCGGTACTCCCCCTAATTGATTCGCTGCCTGAAGGACACATTAACCGACAACGCGTATTGGTACAAATGATCCAGACGCTGAATACTTTACAGCGGCCAGCAAAAGATATTGCCCCCTTCCTTCATCAACTCGAAGAATTACATGCCAAAAATCCAGACAAATACAACATTAGTTTTCTATATGATTCGAAGATCCAATACTATGAAACGGCTAAAAAACCGGACTCCATTTTACATTATGAGTTGCTAAAAATAGCGATAGATGAACGTTTGCACCAACAAACAGCGTCCTCTATATTGATGAACAATTTATTCGTAGACTACAGTAATGTTGCCGCAATCTATGTTTCATTAAATAAGCCGGCCTTGGGAGAAAAATTCATCCAAAAAGCCAGCAAACTTAAAGCGCAGTTTCCAAAATTAATCTTTCCCAACAACGAAATTACATTTCAAAACAGTCTAGCAGCCGTCTATCGCTTGCAAGGAAAAAATAAAGCCGCAATAGACGTATTGAATCATCTTGTGCAATTACAAAGGGGTATTTACCAATCGGAGAATACACAAGCGATCGCAGAAATGAATGCCCTATATCAACTCCAGGCGAAGGATCAATCTATTCGAATACTGAACGAAAATATCAAGATCAATAAACTCCAGCTACAACAAAATCGTTTAGGGCTGATCATATCCTCGCTCGCGGTTATTTTATTGATCATCATACTTTTCTTCCTATATTACAGTTTTCGCCAGCGCCGTTCCATACAAGAGAAAGAAAAGGTCTTGTTGCAGCAGCAGTTGTTGCGCACACAGATGGAACCGCACTTTATTTTCAATACCCTTTCCGCTGTACAGAGCTTCATGCGCCTGGATAAGAAGGAAAATGCCATCAAATATTTAAATCGTTTCAGTCGACTACTACGCAGCAATCTCGAATTAAGCCGTGAAAACCTTGTTCCATTAAATGAGGAACTGGAAACCTTAGAAAACTATTTGATCTTGCAGCAAATGCGTTTTGAAGATGCCTTTCATTACCATATCACACAACCTGAAGATCAAGATTTAAGTGCGGTCATGCTACCACCAATGCTCATACAACCCTATGTTGAAAATGCAATTCTGCATGGCATAAACCTCGAAACGGGCGATGGCAGTATCGACATCCAGTTTACGTTATCTGAAGATATCCTACAGGTGACGATTAAAGATAGTGGTAAAGTAAATCCAGACATTCCTGTAATTACCCATCGTTCACTCTCTGGGACCATCAGTCGTGAACGCATGCAGCTGTTGGGCAAGAAAGCAAGTGTACAGATCACCAAAAACCCAACTGCTGGTACCACAGTCATCCTTCATATACCAGTGACATATTAATGGCAAACAAAGGAATATTTAACGTCCTTTCTAGGTTCTACTGCAGTGAAAATTTCAGGAAAACAATACAGAACTTGCAAGACAACACGTATTTCAACAGAAATCAGAAAAAAGAACCATGTTGAGCCAAATTTCGATACCGTAAAATACGGGATATTGAAACGCATAACCCTATAAACAAACGGCGAGCAATTCTTTAATTGCCCGCCGTCTTATTAACTAAACACAAACTAAATATTTCATTGTGGACTCCCGTCTCCTACTCATTTTCCTCATTTATTTCTGTTTCATGATATCCGCTAAAAGTTTCATGTAAAAACCTCCAACAACACTACGCGCCTTGAAGTTTTCGCGGATCCCCGTAGTCGAATCATAAAAATCATTTAATGGGACACGGGATTCCGTTTGAATCGCATGATTATAGACTGGTTTTATCAAAGCTTCAAATGCTTCTCTTGATGGAGCAAATGATGCCGTCCAAAGAATCCAGTCATTTTTTGTGTACGCTTTACGGCTATCCAATGGTATGCCGAATCTATTTTGCTTGGTCAGATAATACTTAATTTCTGTATCATACACTTTCTGTGGAAATAGATTCAATCCCAACACTTTGTCCCAGATCAAATTATATTTTTGACTCCAGGTATTTTTATCATCAAATGTCAGTGCATAATGATCACCAGCATATGCCATTTCCATCCATTTCGGAACCATTTCCTCGGCAATTGCACGGTATTTTTTTGCTATTGCGGTTTCACCAATGGCCTCCGCTAGCTGCGCATAACAAGCAATACCAACGATAGCCTTAACAGATAAATTGGCATTTCGTGCAAGGTGACCGGCAAAATCATCTGTACATAGCTGCGTTTTAGGGTCAAAACCATCTTTAACGAGATAATCTACCCATGTTGTCAATGTTTTCCAATGCTTCCTGGCATAGTCAGCATTCCCTTGCACTTTTGCGATTGCAGCAGTTAAAATAATCATATTGCCCGATTCCTCCACAGGCATAGGTTCACCATAGGTTTGACCATTGGCCAATGGATACGTACCCAAATCGTGCGCTGCCCAAGGATAGGGATATTTACCGCTCTCACTAAAATAAAATATTCCACTTAACATCCCTTTCAACAACTCCGGATTATAGATCAGATACAATGGCGCTGAAGGATAAGTGACATCGACCGTATTGATGAATCCGCCACTATTATTTTCTTTGGAAAGCCATAGTAGTTCGTTTTGTGGACTTTTCACCAAGGTATGTGCTGCAATACTTTGACGATAAGCGAGAACGCTAAGGTGTGCATACTCTTTTCCACCCGATTTTAGCGCATCTGCATACACTGTTTTGTCGAATGCCACGCACTTATCGAGTACCTTACGATACTCATCTGCAGCCAAAGTCAGCTGATTTTCCATCGTTTCTTTACCGGAGTTGTTCCACCATGGTCTCAAATTATTTTTGAAATACTGAATCGCATAAATTTCATCGTACCCAACCTCTACAAAACGTTCCTCCACTTTCGCCCCCACATTGCCAAATGGAATGACCGTGTTCAGCGCAAGTGATGTCCCCTTAACAGTTTTTACCGATGTCGTTGTTCCCTTTCTAAAGGCGTCTACGGCTCCGCCTCTCGGACTAATAAACTGTTGCGTTTTATCCCGCTTCGGCGCAGCAACATAAAAATACCCCCAGTCTATCCGCATATCATCGGCCCCTTTCTGCAGAATAGGCTGTTCGACCGTTCCCGTCTTTAGTACAGACAATTTTGCCGTCTCATATTTTTCGGCGATCACCTCCTGTGAAGGTTTATACACCGCAATATTTGTGGATGCACTTAGAAAAACTTTAACCGCATGCTGCTTGCCATCGTTTGCTTTGACGTTATACGTGATATAGCTTACCGGTCGAGCCAATAAATTCAGATCTTCCATAAGCAAAGGCGACGTAAAAGTTAATTTTAGATCAACCTTACCTGCCTGAAAGTTATAAACCGTACGCGTCGCTGTTATTTCTACATCGTTTTGCACGGCTTCTTCAATCCGTGCCCCACGCTCTTTAAGCCTGTCAACCAAACCAAAATCGAGATAACGACCGCCAGCACTATTCTTCAAATGGATGGCAATATTATTTTGCCCAGCCTTCAAATTCGTCTTGTCAATCGGTATATACTGAAAGTTGTTGGTCCAACCTACTTTTTCGTAAACCTTCTTCCCATTCAAAAATACGTCTATATTATCATCATGATTGAGTTTTAAAAACAACTCATTAATACCCTTCGGATCCGCTACGGAAAACTCGCGTCTCACCCAGATATCGTCCGATTTCCAAAGGGTTTTTACCTGCTTCTCGTCATCACCTATGGGTGCAAGTCCCGATTTCCACGTATCCGTATTATAAGCGGAAGATTCCCAGCCACCTTGAGGTTTTGATTCTGTATACTGTACCGTATAAGATTTATCTTCGGCAGTCGGTAGAATAACCGCATAACTCGGTTCCTCTTTGCCAAGAAAACGATAAATATGACCATCAACATCAATTAAGCCCAACAGCGAATGATCAGCGTCTGTCCAGTGCTTTGTTGTCGATGCATGAAGCTGATCTGTCATTGACCATATACTAAAATTGGGGTTGTGTGTAATCAATGGATAAGCCGGAGCTTTGCGTTCTTGGGCTTGTCCATCTAAAACAGTGGAAACACAGGCTACAATAACACAGAGACATATCTTCCCAAGTTTGTTCATTGCATAAATAGATTTTTGAAAAGGTTTAATCATATTTTTTAGATAAAATTAGCTATACAGTTTTTCGTATTGAGCATATGCTCAATCGTTTTAACAAAGAAAGTCGGAATAAGTTAAATTCAGCTGTCGCATCGTATCATTTTACCTTCAATTTATATCATATTTGACGATCTGCCGTCTAATCGAGATAATTATTATCTTTGAGAACCTGTCCGATCGTTATGCGCAAAATAACCTAGTAAACATCGGCATTCAATTTTACCAATAACACGATGAGAAGTATTTACGTTTATTTCTTAATGACTATATCTTGTCTATTTTCAACGAGCGCACCGCTTTATGCACAAGAAACAGATTCGGTCAATAAAAAAGAATTGGATCTAAGTTCCCTACTGAACGGAATTAGACAACAGCAAATTAATGATTCTCTTGAACGGGTAAAGCTTCAGCATGAAATTGCCGATCTTAAAAGTCAAAATAGCCCCAAAAAAGAAAATTTAAAACAGCAGCTGAATGAGTTTGACGAAGAAAATAACCTTCGGAAGCAGCAGCTGAAAGTTAAAGTAGACTCCATCAAAAAAAACACAAAAAGATATGCGGTCGCGCCATTTCAGGATACGCTATTCTATATCTATAATAAACTTGGATCATCATTAGCCAAAGACCGCGCCTACAATGTGGTCAGCAGAATCCATAATCTATATGAAGACGATTTTGTGAAAGTAGATTCCTTTAAAATCGAAAACAGCGAAATAAGTGCCGACATCGTTTATAAAGATCTCGTCATAACTTCCGTCACAGAACTCGATGCCCTTCTTGAAGGAAAAAGCAAAGAAGAGATTGCGGCAAACTACCTAAAAAGAATTCAGGATTCAATCAAAACGGAACGTGCTGATAACAGCATTACAAAACTTCTTACGCGTATTGGGCTTGTATTTCTCATTCTAGTCGTTTTTTCGATATTGATTCTATTGATAAACAAATTGAAAAAATATGGTACGCGACGTATATTGACAGAAAGAACACAGCGGATCAAAGACATTAAGATCAAAAATTACGTCCTTGTCACCTCCGTACAAAAAACACGGATGTTTATTAATGCCATAAATATCTTACGTTGGGGCTTGATCGTACTCATTGCCTTTATCATGCTGCCGATTGTCTTTAGTGTCTTTCCATTTACACAGAGCTGGGCATCCAATCTCATTGGACTTTTTACAAAGCCCCTGAAGACTGCAGTTTTGGCCATTTGGGATTATATTCCCAATCTGATTACTGTATTTGTCATACTCGTTGTCATGCGGTATGCCGTTCGATTCATAAAGTATATTTTTAGCGAAATTGACAAAGGCAAATTAGAGGTCAATGGTTTTCATCGCGATTTTGCCATGCCAACCTTTACTATTGTTCGTTTTCTGCTCCAAGCCTTCACGCTGGTGCTCATATTCCCTTACTTACCCGGCGCAAATTCAGATATCTTTAAAGGAATATCCGTATTTATTGGTGTCCTGTTCTCTTTGGGGTCATCTTCTGCGATTTCCAATATCATAGCGGGGCTTGTGATCACCTATATGCGTCCTTTCCGTATCGGAGACCGTATCACTATCGCCGACAAAACGGGCGTTGTTATCGAAAAATCCCCCCTGGTAACCAGGCTTCGAACGATAAAAAATGAAGAAATTACCATTCCCAATTCCTCGGTACTTTCGGGAAATACCGTCAATTATTCGACATTCTCTGAAGAGGGAATTTGTTTTCAGGTGGAATTGACAGTCGGTTATGAAGAACCTTGGCAACGTATCCACGAATTGCTGCTGAACATCCCGCCACGAATAAAAAGAGTCAACCTTAGTCCTGCCCCATTCGTCTTGCAAAAAAAATTAGACGACTTTTATGTTTTATATGAACTGAATGTCTACATCGCTAGATCCGCGGAAATTGAACTGGCAAAATCTGAAATTTTTCAATTGATCCTCGATGACTTTTTAGCGGCAGGAATTGAAATGAATGGTCCACACCTATTTGCCAAAGTTGATCATGTCCAGCAATATAATCCGAAAGCACCCAACAGTTCGCACGAAAACGAACTTTAAAGCTTGTTTCCATGCGCTGTATTTTATAGATCAGTTGCTGCGTTCAGACCGGACTGAACGCAGTAATTGATCAACAGCAGGAAGCAGGTTAACTAAAGATTCAAAACATAGATCAGCTCTTCTGCTTTGACCCCATCAGGCCAAACGACATCTCTTGAATGTGTATACGCAAAGTTAAACGATTGATTTGCAGCTCTCGAGGCTTCGTTACCAACCCCATGAGATACCGTAATCCGGAGGCAGCCTTGTTCACGTGCCCATGTTATACGCGCTTCATAAAACAAGCGGGACAACCCCCGGCCTCTATGGCCTTCCTGAATGAAAGACGCGATCAAAATCGCATTTGATTCATCCGTCCGATCCAACACGACACCAGTCAGCCCAATCAATAATTCTTGGTTATACAAACCGAATATCGCACACTTGGGATTGCCCAGTAAGGCCATCCACTCGGCATCACTATAAGCCGCTTCCTTTTGATAATTGCTACCGAACACCTCAGGAGCAGAAGATAAGGCCTCCAGTCTTATCTTTTTGTATTGCTGCCATTCTCCTATTTCTAAACGTCTTAGCTCATATTTCTCCATTTTTGGCGTCTTTTTTTGCTTATCTTTTAACGTAAATATACTTAAGCAAGCGCAATAAATGAACACTGGACCAGCTACATTATTCAATTTGGACTAGCTCATTTGCACCCATTGGCCGTAATTTTGAATTAAATCAAGAAATAGCTATTTGCATGTATGTACCCAAACATTTCCAGTTCGAAGATTACGCAGAAAAGGTTGAATTTATGCAACAATATAGTTTTGCCACCATCGTATCGGTTAAAGAGGGGATTCCAATAGCAACCCAGCTCCCCTTCCACATCCGTACAGATAAAGATCAGCTGCTTTTAACATCACACTTCGCTCGCGCAAACGAACAAGCCAATTATATCGAAAATACACCGTCATTAGTCATTTTCTCCGAACCACATGCTTATATCTCGCCACAGCACTACGACAAGGAGGAAAGTGTACCAACCTGGGACTACATTGCGGTTCATGCCTATGGTCTTGCATCTATCCTTACGGAGGAAAAAGCAATAAACAAGGCTTTAGAGCAAATGATCCTCAGTTACGACGAAGCTTATCTAACACAATGGAACAATCTCTCCGATCGCTTCAAAAGTGGCATGATGCGAGGTATCATCGCCTTCGAACTTGTCGTTACGGATTTACAGGGCCAAAAAAAAATTAGGTCAAAATAAAAGTGAAACAGAAAAACAGCGTATCCGCGATTTTCTGAAAAATAGCGACAATGAGCTCGAAAGAAATATTGCCGCAGCAATGAAAAATGGATCAATAAGTAATGAAAAAAATGAACAAAAATAACACCGAAATAGCCATCACTAAAGTAAAACTAACAGATATTGACCTGCTGCAGCATATTGGAAAAGAAACATTTATCCAGACCTTTTCAGACACAAACACCGAAGAGAACATGAAGACTTATCTAACGGAAGGTTTTGCAAGAGAAAAATTATTGGCCGAGCTCTGCCATGATGAGTCTGAATTTTACTTCGCCGTTTTAGAAAATAATGTTATCGGTTACTTAAAAATAAATACCGGACAAGCGCAGACCGAAAACCAAAGCCCACAGGCATTGGAAATTGAACGCATCTATGTTCTACAGGAATTTCACGGTAGAAAAGTGGGGCAGCTATTGTTCGAGAAAGCACTAGTCTTAGCTCAAAAAAAAGCAGTTTCATTTATCTGGCTTGGTGTTTGGGAAAAAAATTCCCGCGCGATCAATTTCTATCGGAAAAATGGCTTTGTGGCATTCGACAAGCATATATTTCAACTGGGCGACGATAAGCAAATCGATATTATGATGAAAAAAACAATACAACCGTAACATGGATGAGTTTATTACAGAGAATATACGCATTATACAACAGCGTATCGACAAAGCGTGCAAAGCAAATCAGCGCGACCCACGCGAAGTAAAATTATTGCTAGCGACTAAAACCGTACCTGCCGAACGTATCGAAATCGCACTGCAAACTGGTCAAACCTTAATTGCCGAAAATAAAGTACAGGAATTAAAAGACAAATTTGAGTATTTAAATACTATTCCGCATGTTAATCATTTTATTGGCCACCTGCAAACCAATAAAATCAAGGATCTGCTTAAATACAACGTATCCTGCATCCATTCAATAGATCGTATAGATCTTGCCGAAAAATTGCATCAACGACTTTTAAAAGAAGATAAAACCATGGAGGTGCTCATTCAGGTGAATACTTCCTTTGAAGAGAGCAAGTACGGCGCTGCTCCAAAGGAAGTGATCGATCTAGTACAGCAAATAGCAACATTAAACACACTAAAGATTAAAGGATTGATGACGATAGGTCTATTGAGTGCCGAGGCCGAACAGGTACGAGCCTGTTTCAAATTGCTTAGACATATTCAACAACAAATTATAGCCCTAGCTATTCCTGATGTATCGATGAAAGAACTGTCGATGGGCATGAGCGGGGATTTAGAAATAGCTATAGCGGAAGGCGCGACGATTGTCAGGGTAGGAACGGCAATTTTTGGACAGCGTCCTACTCCAAATAGTTATTACTGGAACGAAAACCGATAACATAAAAACCAATGCGGATACATTTTATACAACACGAAGTTTTTGAAGCACCCGGAGCCTATTTAGCCTGGGCAGAAAAACAACAGCATGAGGTCACCTTTTCCCAGGTCTACCAACAGGACCTTCTGCCAGACGAAATTGATTCCGTCGATGTATTGATCATTATGGGCGGACCTCAAAGCCCAGATTCATCCCCTTCCGAATACCCTTATTTTGACGCTAAGGCCGAAATCGCCTTTATCCGCCGATGTATTGATGCAGGCAAGGCAGTTGTTGGTATATGCCTGGGCGCACAACTGATTGGCGAAGCGCTATTGGCAAAGTATGAACATAGTCCACAAAAAGAAATTGGGGTTTTCCCCATCACGCTTACAGCGGCAGGAATAAACGACTCCAAAATAGCACATTTTGGCAGCCCGTTATCGGTTGGACATTGGCACAACGATATGCCTGGACTTACCCCTGAAAGTGAAATCTTAGCAAGTAGCGCCGGCTGCCCTAGGCAAATTGTGCGTTATACAAATCTCGTTTACGGATTTCAATGCCATATGGAACTCACGACTGAAGTCGTCCGGCTATTGATAGCTTCAGAAGAAGATCTCCTTCTCCAAAGCCAATTGCACCAATTTGTGCAATTACCCGACGTAATTCAGGCTTATGATTACAACGAAATGAACAATAAACTTCATACATTTTTAGATTTACTTGAATGTGCATACAGGAGAAGTCTGGTCAATAAATGCGCATAACTGTTTAAATGAGGCCATAAAAATTCGTAGAGGTAATTCATTAGTTGGATAAAAAATCGTAGATTTGATATTAACACAAAGAACTATTGATGGACCTAAGACGCAGTAAACTTCTAAAAATGGGCTATGTCGCCCTTCTGGCATTTCTCCTGTACAGCTGTGTTTCCCAAAAAGAAAACAAAAAACTGACCTGGTATCAACATCAGATTATCGAGCAGCTTGTTCCGGAAACTGATTCCAGTTACAGAGTGCAAATTGGTATCATGGCTGCTACCTTCTGGCTAGATAATCAAGATGGTCAGCTGACCAAAAAATTGAATCTCCTGCAACAGAGCTACACGCAACGAAATAAAGTCGACGTCGCTGTTCAGCAAGGTACCAACAAAATCATTCGCGTCACCAAATCAGAATAGAGCACGCTCTATCTAGGCAACACAAATGATTTTGGCACCACCAATACTTCAATTATAGTTCATATCCTAGGCCCACACAAATCATCCACTACACATGTTGTTTGCTATCTTCTCAATAAGGTCCGGACAGACCACATGGTAAATTAAGCAATCTTATTCATTGCTATAATTTGAGGCGTTTCCTGTAATTTTTCACCAGCCACTTTTCCAAATGCCACAATATAAGGTTGTTGATTATGCGCATCCAAGCCCGCTTGATCTTCCCAGATTTCATAAAATATAAATTGATTTTCATCACTGTTTACCTGGTGCAGATCATACTGTATACACGCTTCTTCTTTCCTACTTGCCTCGACCATTTCTAACAATAATGCCAATACTTCTTCCCGATGTGCAGGAACTGCTTTTAAAATTGCGGTTAAATATACCTTCATGTTATTGATTTTATTTTGGTAATTTACTCTTTTCATCGCAATAACGCCATGGATAAAGCGATTTATCGATCAATAAATTTTTAGTTCAACGTAGTTTCCAAATGGAAGACCTCTTCCAAATATTGTTTATATTCCTTTTCGTAATTGTCGACACGTTCTTGAGATGCCCCCTTTTCCATATCATGAAAATGGAAACTTCCCAGGTGTTCCAATCCTACAAACTGATTCATCTTATGAAAACCGAATAAAACACCGGCATCAACTGAATGCTGATCAAAAAACTCATTTTCCATTGTAAATGCTGTCTCAGGGGCATTCCAGCTCGAAGTCACCATGTATTTTTTACCTTGCATCAACCCCCCGGTGCCGTAATTAATTGCCGGATTCTTACGCGATCGACCATCACTCTTATAGATACCGTTGTTGTGGCCGGCCGTAAAGACTTCATCGATATAAAGTTTCAGACGATTCGGAACCTGGAACCACCATACAGGAAAATGGTAAACGATAATGTCTGCCCATTTAAAATTTTCAACTTCAACCATTGGATCAAAATCATCATTGATATTGGTAACCCTTGTTTCAAATCCATTTTCAGCCAATGTTTCAACGGTCCAATTTGTTATTGTGGTATTGAAAGAACCACCCGAGTGTGCGAATTTCTGTCCGCCGTTGATAATAAATATTTTCATCTCTATAATTTTTATTATTGATAATACAAATTTCTATCATATTTTTGAATCATACAAATAATTTAAATTGTATATTTGTATCATAAAAATAATAACTATGAAATGGAACTTAGAATGGCTTCGTACATTTAAGGCAATCTATGAAACCGGAACATTATCTGCAGCTGCACAGGAATTATTTATTTCTCAGCCGGGGGTAAGCTTACATCTGAATTCCCTGGAAGCATTTACGGGGCACAAGCTTTTTGATCGCTCTGCGCGAAGAATGGTGCCGACCGAAAAGGGGAAAATCTTGTATAACTATGTTATTGATCCGCTTAAAAAACTAGAAACCGGTGAACAGCATTTTCACAAACGGGCATTGGACGAACGTATAACGATCAGTATCGGAATGTGTTTTGAGACCTTTCAGTACACCCTCGAAGAACATATTGCCCAGCTCCCCTTCAATTTAATTATCAAATTTGGAGAATATCCGCAGATGCAACAGGATCTTGATAATGGTTTATTGGATCTTATTATTACGCCTCAAAAAGGAAACCAACAGAATCTACAGTATGAAGCTTTTTCAAAAGAACGTATTGTCTTGATTGCAGGGTGTCAGACGGATACATCCACACTGGAAGCACTGCTGAGTGCCAATAAAATTAAAGAAGCAGCTCAACTCCTTAAAAAACAATTATGGTATAGCACGGCTGCCGATATGGATCATTTAAAAAACTACTGGTCAACACACTTTGGCGAACATCCAGACTTTAGCCCCAATTATATTGTTCCCAATATTAGCTCCATCATACGCTGTTTGAGCAACAATACAGGCTTTTCGATTGTTCCTGACTTCCTATGTGCTGAAGCAATTGCATCCGGGAAAATAAAACTAATCTGGGAAGGGACATCGCCTGTCGAAAATATCCTTTACTTCGGAACTAGAAAGAAAACCATGTATCAGGAAGAAATTGGGCAGTTGGAAACGCTGTTAAAAGAGAAATGGTAGTCACCTGACTCGCTCATAGCAACAAGACCTCCATTCGCTCAGACCTATTTATTGGCTAGCCGCTCCTGTAACTCCCGACGGAAAGTAATACCGACCGGTAGGGACGTATTATTGATCTGCACCATTCCATGCTCATATTTGATCACCTTATTGATCGAAGCAATGTAAGATTTGTGGATACGGATAAACTTTGATGCCGGCACCTGTGTGAGAATTTGCTGGGTGGTGCTTGCGGTCAAAAATGTCTGACTAGGAGTGACAATTTTCACGTAATTGCCAAAGCTCTGGATAAAATCGATCTGCGATAATTTAACGTCAATAATACGGCCATCCATGCGTATACTAATTGATTTAGGTTCTTTTTCCTGGGGCGACACAGCCGTGTTATAGGATAAAAAACGTTGAACAGCCTTAAAAAAACGAGGAAATGAAATAGGTTTTAACAGATAATCAACAACGCCATAATCATAACTCTCCAATGCGTATTCGGAATATGCTGTTGTCAAAATCGTTTTGGGCGGGTTATCCAGCATCTTCAGAAACTCCATCCCATTAATTTCGGGCATTTCAATATCCAGGAAGATTAAATCTACTTTGTTCTCCCGAAGAAACTCCAATGCCTCAAAAGCATTATAACACTGAGCGACCAACTGCAGATCAGTACTTCTTTCAATATAATTTACCAGTACATAATGCGCCGCAGGTTCGTCATCAACCACAATACAGCTATTTTTATTCATTGTTTAAAGATTGATAACCAATGACACCTCATACTCCTCTTTCTTGGAATTTGTCGTTAATGTATACCGATTAGGATACAAAAGCTTTAACCGCGCTATTGTATTTTCCAGACCTATTTTCGCCGAAAAAACATTCCTTTTCTTAACGGGAACAGAATTCCGTACATGCAAATATAAGTTCCCTTTTTCAATCTTGATCGAAATATGTACAAAACAATCTTCAATACTGCAGGTTCCGTGTTTAAAAGCATTTTCTACGAAAGTAATCAAAAGCATCGGCGCTATCTGATAATTGATATCTTCTTTTTTTTGATAATCAAATTCAATTTTCGTGCGATAGCCTAACCGTTCGCGCTCCAGCTCGATATAACTTGAGATAAAATCGATCTCATCATCCATACCGACAAATTCCCGATCGCTGCATTCCATCTGATAACGGAGAAGCTGGGAAACTTTGATGATCAATTCGGAGGTACGTTCCGGATACTTTAAATTAATACCATAAATGGTATTCAATGTATTGAATAAAAAATGTGGATTGAGCTGTTTTTTTAAATGCGATAATTGCGTCTGATTGGAAAGCAGTTCACGTCGGGTCTTCACCCGTTGGAAGCGATAAAACTCTATAAATTGGATACTACCCAATATACAGATCAACGAACCCAATAATACACCAAATTGATAATGGAACGTTTTCTGAACAAGATTCTTGTAAAGAAAACAATTCTTGTAGATCACGTTATCCGTTAGCTCTTTTAATATGAGTGCAAAAACCAGTAGTGTTGCCACCGACGCCAAAATATACAACAGCGGTTTATTCTTCTTCAGTAGCAATGGCAACAGGAAAAAGCGATTCAATTGCGCATGCGCATAAAGGATCAAGAAATAGAACACCCCCATCAAAAATCCCTTCCAGCTCAGGATCAAAATCCAATCGTTCAAAGTAAAGAGGATAAACGAAAAGATCAATAGCACGATCTCCTGTATCACCTTGTTCTCCAAAACCTTTCTCATAATCCTTTTTTTGTTAAAAATCTGTTACAAAGTAAAAGTTTTAAGTTTATAACAGTAGAAAAATAAATGACGAATTAAATTGGTCACTTTTAAACGCTATAGATCATTTTAAAGGGACATCGCAATTCATCTCATCGCTATCTTCGTGTCCATAAAATGATAGATAACCTATGCTGAAATTGAATTTAGTGCTGTCATTGGCTGTATCACTTGCGACCTCCTCTTCCTTCGCTCAGAAGCTTACGCTTCGCGATGCCGTAGAACAGGGTATTGCAAATTATGGAAATATCAAGGCAAAGGAATATTATCTCCAGTCCTCCCTGCAGACCAATGAACAAGTCAAACGCGACTTTTGGCCCAATCTGAACATCGTAGCCCAACAGGACTTTGGAACAGTCAACGGACAAAATGGTCCGCTGTATGGATTTGGTGGGCTGGGTGTAGCTTCTTCGGGAGCCGCTCTTCCAGAACAAAATTGGAATGCCGCATTTGGTGCGCTTTACTTAGCCAATGTCAATTGGGACATTTACACCTTTGGACGAAAAAAAGAACGTATCGAATTGGCCAAATCCGATACCAAACGACTACAGGCCGATCTCGGTCAGGAACAGTTCCAGCATAAAATCAAGATTGCTGCGGCTTACCTCAATTTATTGGCTAGTCAACGATTGGAAAAAAATCAACAGATGAATCTGGATCGTGCACTGGTATTTTTAAATATTGCTGCCACCAAAGTAAAAAATGGAATATTGCCCGGAGTAGATTCTACACTTGCTTCAGCGGAAGTATCGCGCGCTAAAATCAGCCTCAATCAGGCCCGTGAAAATGTTAAGGAGCAAAACAACAAATTGACAGTATTGATGGGAATACCAGCAAAAGACCTGCAAATAGACACCTTGCTCGTCCAGAAAACACCCGTCGAGCTAACGCCCCTTTCAGGCAACTTGATTGAAAGTAATCCTATTCTGCAATTTTATAAAAGTAAAATTGAACTTGGCGAACAACAATTGAAACTATCAACCAAAGAGTATCTTCCCACTGTAAGCGCCTTTGGGGTCTTTCAGACCAGAGGATCTGGTTTTAAGAGTGACTACATTACGGATTTACAAGCATATAGCACAAATTATTGGCAAGGGGTTCGTCCCAGTAGGCAAAATTATCTCTTGGGATTGGGCATAAACTGGAACCTGACTTCGATTGCGCGTATCAATAAAAAAATCAGTGCACAGCGCTTTACGAACGATGCCCTAAGAGAAGAATACCAAACTGCCGAAGCCCAATTGACAGCACAGCTGGATGCCGCTGATGTGAAAATCCAATTGGCCCGAAAAAGTGATCTAGAAGCTCCCCGACAAGTGTCGGCAGCTCAGCAAGCTTACAATCAAAAAATGACGATGTATAAAAACGGCCTAGCGACACTTGTCGACGTGACGCAGACCTTTTACACATTAAATAGAGCCGAAACCGATCGAGAGATCGTCCACATCAATCTTTGGCAGTCGCTTTTACTAAAAGCCGCCGCTGCGGGAGATTTTGATATTTTCAACAAAGAACTATAAATAACATTACATGAATTTAATACGTTTTGCCTTACGCAAGCCGATATCCATCCTCGTACTCGTATTGGGACTTATTGTCTTTGGCATAGGTGCCGTTCGATCGATCAAGGTGGATATCCTGCCAAAAATGAACCTTCCGGTTATTTATATTGCCCATCCATTTGGTGGCTATTCGCCGGATCAAATGGAATCTTACTTTGCCAAAAACTACGTCAATATCCTTCTTTTTGCCAATGGGGTCAAGTCCATTGAGACCAAGAATATTCAAGGTCTGACCTTAATGAAAGTATCGTATTACGAAGACACCAACATGGCCCAGGCTGCAGCCGAGCTAAGTGCCCTGGCCAATCGGATCCAGGCCTCCTTTCCTCCAGGCTCACAACCACCGTTCATCATTCGTTTTGATGCCTCCTCCCTTCCTGTGGGTCAACTGGTATTGAGTAGTAGCAAACGGTCCAATAATGAACTGCAAGATCTGGCCAACGTCTATGTCCGGGCATCGTTTACGTCAATCCCTGGTCTACTGTCGCCCCCTCCTTTTGGGGGAAGTCCACGTACAATTGAGGTCAACGTTGATCCCGATTTAATGCGGAGCCACAATATGACGCCCGATCAGGTTGTAGAAGCGCTAAGACTGAACAATCAAACTGCCCCGGCAGGAAACGTACGCATTCAGGATAAAAACTACATTACGCCGACCAATAATACCATTAAAGAGGTCAAAGATTTTGAAAAAATCCCGCTATTTAAAGGTGGTGTACAAAATCTTTACCTTGGAGATATCGCTACGGTAAAGGACGGAGCTGATGTTACTGCAGGCTACGCCTTGGTCAACGGCAAGCGCTCCGTATACGTCAGTATTGCCAAAGCTGGCGATGCCTCCACATGGGAAGTCGTCCAGAACTTAAAAGCAGCTTTACCAAAAATTCAGGAGAATTTACCCGACGACGTCAAGTTATCGTATGAATTTGATCAATCCGTTTATGTCATCAATTCGGTAAAGAGTTTGATTACCGAAGGTGCCATCGGAGCTATCCTGACCGGACTTATGGTGCTCCTATTTTTAGGTGATCGAAGAGCCGCGCTGATCGTTATCCTGACCATACCGATATCCGTGATATCCGGAGTGCTCTTTCTGAAACTCTTCGGGCAGACCATCAACCTCATGTCCCTCAGCGGACTAGCCCTGGCTATTGGTATCTTGGTCGACGAAAGTACGGTAACGATCGAGAATATACACCAGCATCTGGATATGGGTAAACCCAAAGCCTTGGCTATCTGGGATGCCTGTAAGGAGATCGCCTTACCAAAATTATTGATCCTGCTCTGTATATTAGCCGTATTTGCACCTGCATTTACCATGACGGGAATTCCGGGCTCGCTATTTCTTCCCTTGGCCCTGTCCATTGGATTTTCGATGATCGTATCCTTTCTTCTTTCGCAGACATTCGTTCCCATCATGGCAAACTGGTTTATGAAAGATCATGCCCATAAGGCTCCACATGCGACCAAATCCGAGGGTTTAAATGCAGATGAAGCCCAGTTTGCAGCATCTGGACTGACCGTAGAATCCGAACAGGATACCTTGAATCAGAAGAAACTATTGGTGGAACGTGACGACTTTAACAACGATGGAAAGATCAGTATTTTTGAACGGTTCAGAAACAGATTCATGAAAATGCTCGATCGCTTGTTCAAAAGAAAGAAAACCATTACGGTGATCTATCTGCTTGGAGCGCTAAGTCTTGTTGTCATTTTACTTTCCACGATAGGCCAGGATGTATTTCCGAAAGTCAACTCCAGCCAGTTTCAAATGCGCCTTCGTGCCGCTGAAGGTACACGTATCGAACGCACCGAAGAAAAAGCAAAACTGGCGCTGGCCGAACTGGAAAAACTGGTTGGCAAAGAACATATTAGCATATCTTCTGTCTATATCGGTCAGCACCCCGGGCAGTTTTCAGTATCGCCGATCTATCTTTTCATGGCCGGTCCACATGAAGCTGTTTTCCAAATAGCACTGAAAGACTACCATCATGATATGGACAGTTTCCGTGATGAATACCGAAAACGCCTGAAAGCAGCAGTTCCCGATGTACAGGTATCCTTTGAACCGATCGAACTTACGGATAAAGTATTAAGCCAGGGTTCGCCTACCCCTATTGAAGTTCGGATAGCAGGAAAAAACAAAAAGAACAACGAAAAGTACGCCGGAAAATTGATCGAGGAACTAAAAGCCATCCCCTACTTTAGAGATGTACAATTAGCACAATCCATTAAATATCCTTCGTACGATATTAAAATAGATCGCATTAGAGCTGCACAATTGGGTATCGATCTCAGCGAAGTGACACGATCGCTTATCGCGTCCACCTCATCTTCGCGTTATACCGAAAAAAACACCTGGATCGATGAAAAAGCAGGACTCTCGTATAATGTCCAAGTTCAGGTTCCCATCGATAAAATGAAAGATGAGAAAGAAATCGGTGAAATCCCTTTATTGAAAAATTCGGCGCGACCAATACTGAGCGACGTTGCAACCATCACACCGTCCTTCACTTATGGAGAAAATGACAATTTGGGCGCGATGCCCTATGTATCAGTTACAGCAAATATTGATCATACCGATTTGAAAACAGCCTCCAAAGATGTAAAACGTAGTATCAAAGCCCTTGGTGAACTCCCGCGTGGATTATCCATGGAGCAAATAGGCCTCGGAAAAGTATTGGAAGAAACCATGAGCAGCCTTGAATCTGGTTTGGCTGTTGCCATTATCGTTATATTCCTGATGCTATCAGCCAATTTCCAATCGTTCAAAGTTTCTATGGTTGTACTCACCACAGTTCCTGCGGTGGTGCTGGGGTCATTACTTCTATTGTTGTTAACCGGATCTACCCTCAACTTACAATCCTACATGGGGATTATCATGTCGGTGGGTGTATCCATTGCGAACGCTGTCCTCCTCATCACCAATGCCGAACATATCCGTCGGCATCATGGAGATGCGCTGGCTGCCGCTCGTGAGGCAGCATCCTTACGGCTTAGACCCATTATCATGACCAGTTTAGCCATGATTGTAGGCATGCTCCCTATGGCCATTGGCCATGGTGAAGGTGGTGAACAAGTTTCACCACTCGGTAGAGCCGTCATTGGCGGATTACTATTTTCAACATTTGCCGTACTCGTCATCTTACCGCTCATATTTGCTTGGGCGCAAGAAAAAAGCAGTACACAATCGATCTCATTAGATCCTGAAGACAAAGAAAGTAAACACTATATTGCCGCATTAAAACCTTTATCGTAAAAGCAGTATAATCTATAAAATATGAAAAATAATTTGTTCAAAATATTATCTATCGCCGGCCTGATCGCATCCTTAGCAGGATGCCATTCGGCAGCCGAGGAAAATGTCAAAAAAGAAAGTCCCGAAGCTGCAGCTCCGGCAATGGAGACATTTGTACCTTCCAAACAGAAATTAACCAATAAAATGCAGATCCCTGGGGAAATCACGGGATTCCAGCAGGTCGAAATTTACGCCAAGGTCAGTAGCTATGTCAAAAGCCTCAATGTGGACATCGGCAGTAAAGTGCATGCAGGCCAGTTGTTGGCTGTCTTGGAAGCTCCCGAATTGAGTTCACAGCTATCTGCTGCAAAATCGCGGCTCAAATCGCAAGAAGCAGTTTATATGGCTACAAAGAGCACTTACGATAGACTCTTCGAAACCAGCAAGGTGGAAGGAACTGTGGCTAGACTCGATCTTGAGGTTGCTGAGTCAAAAAAGAATGCTGATTTTGCCCAGTACCAAGCCGCTAAATCAGCCTATGCAGAAGTACAAAACCTCTTGAATTATTTGGAAATCAGAGCACCCTTCGACGGTGTCATCGCAACAAGAAATGTCAATCAAGGCGCCTATGTTGGTCCAGCTGGCCGTGGTTCGGAAATGCCCATCATGACCATTCAACAACAACGCAAACTGAGGTTAGCCGTTGCTGTTCCGGAACAATATTCGGGTTTCCTGACCGAAAACCAGCCCTTACAATTTACCGTCAAATCATTGCCGGGGCAAACCTTCTCGGGTAAGATCGCTCGTAAATCGGGTGCCCTGGACAGCCGGTTAAGATCCGAACGGGTAGAAATTGACATTAACAATACCGACAACAAGTTATTGCCGGGCATGGTTGCAGAGGTCGAATTGCCTTTAACATCTCAGGATAGTACTTTTGTTGTACCGAAATCAGCCGTATTTACTTCGGGCGAAGGAAGTTTTGTGATTGCTGTTGTTTCGAACAAAACACAACGTATTCCTGTACAGAAAGGACGCAGCATCGATGGTCAGATCGAAATATTTGGCGACTTAAAACAAGACACCAAATTGGTCAGCAAAGCGGATGAAGAGATTATAGACGGTACATCAGTCAAATAGGACATCTCCTAATTCCTAAACAAAAGAAAGACCGAACCCATAACCGGATTCGGTCTTTCTAATTTATTCGGTTTTTCTAATTTAAATGCCCATAAATTTAAAGGGTTGGGCAGCCTTAAACAGGTTATTTGAAATGCCTTTTTGACAAGCACTATTCAGCTGCTTTCGGGTCAATTGCTGCTGCTGCTGCAGTTAGTGCTAAGGCCCCGCCAACGATCATAGCCTCCTGCCCCTTTTTTTCCTTAACAGCCAGCACGTCTCCACGCTTATTATACAGTTCAATAATATTATTAAGCGCTACTGAACCGGTCTGCCAAAGCTGGGCAGCATAAAATTTTTGCTCCGTAGTTTTAACAATGGCTTTACCATCTTCTAAAATCGAATAACTTAAATAACTACGTAAACTGTAAGGTGAATCAGCGCCTTCAAATCGAGCAAGTTTTACCGCAAAACTCTCGCCATTCATATCATACATATACACTTTTTCTTTTTGGGATGATCGTACAATGGATTTAACATCGTTTTTAAAATCAAAATAATGCCCATCCACATAGGCATGTGGTGGGATAAGCACCACATCTTTAGGCAAACTTACCGATCCTGTGATAGAACCGTTTACCCAAGTATCATTGAATATAGTGGATTTACTAGCGTTTATATCGTAAACCGAAGCATTCATCTTTCCATTAAAAGCAGCTTGTTCAACAGAATAACCTTGCGTTTTACCATTAATAATCATGGCCGAATTTTTAAGATCCCATAAGATCGGTTTATCGATTTTATTTTCTATTCGAAGGTAAATTCGACCATTTCTGTCGGCAAAGGAATAATCAATTTGTACTGTATCATTATTAAATGAAAACGTTCCCTTGTCTTCATCTTTTTTTACATTCTCCCCATTGAATGTCATGAGATAGTTGGAAGAACAGGCTGAAAGAAAAACAGCACAATACGTTAGCGTGAGAACTTTGAATACTTTTCGCATAAAATCAGGATATCTTAGTGTAATTGCAACGGCACGAGTGCTGTTGTACAACAATATAAAAAACTATTATTAAAAAAACAACGAAACGACATAAAATAATTTCCTAATTAGGGTATTAATCGCAAAGTATCACTGTTTCTATCAAAATAGTACATGATCGTCATAAAGCAGTAAATGGCCCTCTTTTATCGTCCGATACAGCTTTGAAATTGCTTTACATCAGTTTACATAATAACAGGGATATTGCAGGGGGTTAACAGGGGGTTAGCAGGGGTAAATCCCCAGTTAACCCCCTGTTAATACCTTGTAAAAAGATTATTATATCCCTCTTAATGGAGAATAGGATATTCGACTGATAGTAACCATAAACAAATCAAGGAATACCATCAACTGTTGGTCTGATTAGCGTAACAAAAACGGTTAAACGAATAGATTTTTTTTTAACCGGAAAGCAAAAGCTATATTTACAGTCAACTAAACCAAATCCAATGAAAGAGAAATTTATCGACAGAAAAGACCAACAGGCCAATAAGATATTTGAAAGAAGAACATTATCCTTCGATTATAGAACGATTATTCCCTTACTATCTCCTGGCATGGAAATCTTGGACGTGGGCTGTGGTACCGGAACGCTCACGAATGAGGTAGCAAGCTATATCGGCGACGGAACTATAACCGGGCTCGATAATACACAGTCATTTATCGACAGTGGCAATGAGCACTATGGTAGCACCCAAAATCTGAACCTGGTCTGCAGCAATATTTTTGATTATCAGCCTCCACATCCTTTCGACCTGATTATAACGCCGCGCACCATGCAATGGTTAAGTGATATTCCCAGGGCATTGGGCTTATTCAAATCCTGGTTAAAGCCCGGAGGACAAATTTCTATTTTAGACTACAATCACACCGCCATTGAATGGAACCCCGCCCCTCCGGAAAGCATGCTCACATTTTACCATACTTTCCTGAAGTGGAGAGCAGATGCAGGTATGAACAATCGTGTTGCTGATGAGGTCGCTGCACTGCTCCAGGAAGCAGGTTTCCATTCTGTTCAGGTTATCAATGCCGATCAGACCTACAAAAAAGGAGAAGCTAACTTTGATACCAATCTGGCCATCTGGAACAAAGTCGCCCAATCGCGACAAATGGTTACGGAAGGGTATATCTCCGACGAACTTCGCTTACAGGCTATCGCCGAATACAGCCAATGGATCGAGACAGAAGCGACAAGCATGACACTTAAAATGAACGATGTACAGGCTAAAGTATAATCTCCTTTTATCCGTTTTCCTCCTACTGACACTTCCCGGGCTGGCCGTAAAAGCACAGCTCAGGGATACCATGATCAATGTAGGCAACCATAGCCTTCATTTCACTTTAATGGAAGGAAAAGGTATCCCCATTGTCTTTGAATCTGGAGCGGGAAATGATGGTTCCAATCCCGCTCAGGTTGTTGGCACAGTAATGATCGATATTGTCTCCCCTTATCTCATGACCATGGAGCGATCCAAATCATTGAAGAGCGAATATGCCAGTGAACTTGATAACATCAAAAAAGAAAGCCTAGGGTTCTATCATCTCGTTTTAAACTACGAAGCGTCAACGGCTGTTTTACATGAGGTTGCAGGAAAAATCAATGTCCCCATGACTGTCATTGGTTCAGGAAAATCGCCTTTTGAAGAACCCGATCGCAGTTTATTTATTGCTGCCCTTAAAAAATTTGCAGATCAAAAAAACAATAGACGTTATCTTTTGGCTCAAAATGCGGAGCATCATGTCTTTTATGACGAACCGGATCTGGTCATTGATGAAATCGTCAAACTATATCAAAAAACCGCATTCGAGTAATCAAAAAGTCTATCCGTACAACCGATTTTATTTGTAGCTTAGCAAGGCTGTACAACACACAACAACTTATCTTATGGATCATCAGGCCCAAAATGTCATCGATACACCGAGCAACAATACGGTGTTTATGGTATGGAATTTCCACGAAAATGTGGTCATTAAGGATGTCTTCCAACGCTTATGTGCATTGGTTGTCAATCTCAACAATTCGGCACAGGTACGTTCAAATCTTGTGAAAGCAAGCGTGGTATTGGGCATAAGCCACCATGCCTGGAAAAAGCTTGAACTCAACGAACCTATGCCAAAGGAATTGGTTCCTTTCGAACCTATCATCGGTCAAAAACATATTGCTGTGGCTACCCCCGGAGATTTACATTTCCATATTCGTGCTTATGAAAAAAGCTATTGCATTGACATGGCGACCGAAATAGCAGCCTTATTAAATCCCGTTGCGGATTGCAAGGAGGAAGTTCATGGGTTCAGATATTGGGATGGGCGAAGTATCTTGGGCTTCGTCGACGGAACGGAAAATCCCCTTGGTGAGGATCGTGCTTTCTTTGGTATCGTAGGTGATGAGGATGCAGCCTATAAGGGTGGAAGCTATTTATTTGTGCAAAAATATATTCATGACATGAATGCCTGGCGTTCTTTACCCGTCGCCGATCAGGAAAAGGTCATCGGCAGAAGCAAAGCAAACGATATTGAGATGAGCGACGATGAAAAACCGGCCAATTCTCATTCGGCCCTGGCCAATGTCGGTGACGATTTAAAGATTGTGCGCGACAATATGCCTTTTGGGCAAATCGCAACAAATGAAATGGGAACATACTTTATCGCTTACGCCAGCACATTCAGTACCGTACAATTGATGCTGAACAGAATGTTTATCGGTGAACCCGAAGGAAATTACGATAGAATACTAGACTTTAGTACAGCACATACCGGCTCCCTGTTCTTCTGTCCAACAATCAATATGCTGAAAGAATTTGCAGGTTAAAACCTATTTATCCGCTATCTCGGATCATTTTCAACAGCATATCCCAACGATGTGCAATGGATCATGGAATCTGATCCCACAAATATATTTTTCAAACGACACAACAAAAAAAATGGAAATCACTATTATTCAGCTAGGTGACGAAAACATTGCTGAAGTTAAAGGTTCAGGCGTCTTTATCCATAATCTCGATGATGGTCTACAGATTATGGTCGACTGTGGCGCGCAAGAAGCATACAAAGCAATTATTTATCAAGAGAACATCACGGATGACTTCTTCGAACTTAAAACAAAACTTGCCGGTGAAATTCTTCAAAAATATACGCAGTATGGCTTTGACATTGCCATCGTTGGCGATTTCTCCAAATACAACAGCAAAAGTTTAAACGATTTTATCTACGAAAGCAATAAATCAAAAAAAATCAATTTTGTAGGTACGCGTGAAGAAGCGATAGCCAGATTTTCAAAACGTTAAACCATGCGCATTGATTCAGAAAGATTAGCGATTCGGCCCATCATGCCGGAAGACAGTCGGGCAATATTCGGGTATCGTTCAGATAAAGAAACCAATAAATACCAGGGCTGGATTCCAGACTCTTTGGCAGAAGTCGATGAATTTATAGCAAAAAACCCAAACACGTTCAATCTTCCAGAGTCCTGGTTTCAGCTCGTTATGACCGACAAAATAGCAAAGGCTGTAATCGGCGATATTGGCGTTCATTTTTTTGGTGCTGAACACCTGCAGGTGGAATTGGGCTGTACCATAAAAAAAGAATTCCAGCAACAGGGTTATGCCAAAGAAGGACTAAAAACAGTTATAGCGGCCCTGTTCCGTCAGTATCATAAACATCGGATCATGGCCTCGGTAGCTCCGGAAAACAAGGCATCCATGCAAAGACCATCGGTGCTTCGATCCCGTCCTTTAAAAAATTATAAGGTGTCAGGTCACGTGTTTTCAGATAGTCCACGGCATAGTTCAAGATATCCTCTTTATCCACTCTAAAAGCAAAATGTCTCGGTTGAAAGTTTGTTTCTTCCTGCCACAGGCCCAACATATAGTCTTTGCCGGTTCCAATCCATAAAAAAACAATAGGACGTGTCGGATCACGATGTGCCACACGTAATCCCAGTACCTCCGTATAAAATGCGACAGACTTAGCTAAATCCCGCACCTGAATATGCGTTTCGTATAAACCTTGTATCATGAGTTATTTCATTTTATTAAAATTATTTCGATCCATTAATAGCGCTCTCGTGATGTAAATGCAAGATCGGATAGGATTTGCCCATACCATCTACAGCTGAGCGTCCGATAAGCTGATATCCTTTTTTCAGATAAAAATCAACAGCCTGCTGATTTTGCTCATTGACATCAACTTTATACACCTGGAGCTTATCCAGCACATACTGTAGTGCCACAGTCCCAATACCTTTTCCCCTGTAGGCTGAATCCACAAATAACATTTCTAGATTATCATCGGAGACAGCGAAAAAAGCAGTAGGCTGTCCAGCGTCATCGATGACATAGACCTTTAATTGTGGTAAATACTCGGTTGGGATCAGTCTCTTATATAACTGAAGATCCTCCTCTTTCAAAAAATCATGTGTTGCCCGAACCGAATTTTCCCAAATGCGCAGGATTGCCGCATAGTCGGCTCCACTTGCCGCTCTTATTTCCATAACGATTATCTCCCTCTAAAAATTCTTATTTACACCGTATCGCTACGGAATAGCATTCTTATAAAAGCTTCCCTTCCGCTTTACAGAAAGGCAATGTAAGTTAAATTGGAGAACTAAAATCATGAAAAAGTTAAATAAGACAGAAAGATGATGATTTAGGTTCCGATAATTTGATTTCAGAGAAAACAACCTTATCTTGTAAATAAACACATTAGCCATGTACAATACACTTCTATTCAAAAAATATCTTCCGGAAGATTTTGACGCTTTCCACGACTTGGTTAAAGCGGATGATGTCATGAAATACATTACCGGCAAAGGATTGTCCGAAGAGCAGGCCCGGAAAAAGTTCGATTCGATTCTAGAAATCAACCAGGATCCTGATTTAGGCTATTTTAAAGTAATCGAAGCGGATACGCTAAAGCTTTTAGGCGACTGTAAGCTTGTTAACTACAAAAAAGATCCAAGTGTATTCGAAATTGGTTATTTGCTCCGCAAAGAACATTGGGGAAAGGGGCTGGGAACACAGATTTGCGAGTCGATGCTAGCCCTTGCCACAACATTAAATCCAGGTAAAGATGTGATTGGTATTATTGATCCCGATAACACCGCATCGAGACGACTACTGAATAAATTCGGATTCAAAAGTTTCTTCGTGGGGATAGAAGACGATATTGCCACAGAAAAGCTGATGCTCAAACGGACAGCATCCGAATAAACAAAGCCCATTCGAATATTTAAAACAATAGGAACTGTATATGCCCAAACCGAACAAAAAGTCAATGAAGTTTAAGGTAAAAACAACTTATAATACACACGAAAGTCTTCAAGATACCTTATCATTCTTTGGCGTAAATTGCCACCGCCCCTATTATATTTCTTCTGGAAATCCGATTTTTGAATACCCAAGCAATGCTTTTCGTATTGATTATTATGCCATCTGTATCTGTACAGCGGGCGATATAAATATTCAGGTAGACAATCAGGAATACCATATCTCGACAAACCATATCCTCATATCCGCCCCAACAACAATTATCCGGTTTTCGCAGGTCAGCGCCGACTTTAGAATGAAGCTACTCTTTTTTGACAAAGCATTCCTGCTTAAACATATTGTCAATCCATTCTTTATCGAACAACTGGGGCTTTTTAAAAATTCGACCTTTACCATTGTCAGCTCCCAAGATAAACAAATTGACAAGCTGTTAAAATTAATGGACTACTTCAAAGAAGTTACCTTAAGAACAACACATTTTACAGCAGATATCATCCGCACGATCATCTTTAATCTCCTGTTAGAGATCGCCGACGAATTGGTCTCTAAAGACCATAATACAACGGAAAGTGTACAAGAGACCAACAACCTGTTCTATAAGTTTACAGACCTGGTTCAGCGACATAGCAATCAATACAAAGAAGTACAATATTACGCCGACCAGTTATTTATTTCAAACAAATACCTCATTCAGATTGTTAAAAGAGCATCAGGTAAAACACCACATGAAATTATTGATGAGCGTGTGCTTAAAGAAGCCTATGTGCTGCTCGGGAATCCCGAAAAGACTATCTCAGAAATTTCTTATGAAATCGGATTTAATTCCATCTCAGCATTTGGTCGTTTTTTCAAAAAATACGCCACCTTATCGCCATCAGAGTACCGAAAGCGACAAAATATGTAGAAAGAGGAAATTCGGTAGAACAATAGCGAATTTGAGGGCACAAATGATGAAGGTGGTCTTTGTAACTTTACTCAACAATTAAAAAAACATAAGAATCATGAAAGAAATCACCTCAAAATTCGACAAAGTATTAAATGCATCTGCTGAATATGGAAATGTAAATCATGAACCCGATTCAAGCAAAGAACAACAACGTAACACACCGAAAAAATCGATGCCCTTTTCTGATCAGATCGGAAATTATCAACGCAATAAAGGTATTCCACCAAAATCATATAAAGACAGTAAAATTTACATCGTCGGAAGCGGTATAGCAGGGATGTCTGCAGCCTACTATTTTATCCGAGATGGTCATGTTCCTGCTGAAAACATCACATTCCTTGAACAGCTCCATGTGGAAGGCGGCTCGTTAGATGGCGCCGGTAATGCAACCGACGGCTATGTCATCCGCGGTGGTAGGGAAATGGATATGACCTACGAAAATCTTTGGGATATGTTTCAGGACATTCCTGCATTGGAAATGCCTGCCCCCTACAGTGTTCTGGACGAGTACCGTTTGATCAATGACAACGACTCCAACTACTCCAAAGCAAGGCTTATTCATAAACTTGGTGAGATAAAAGACTTCAGCAAGTTTGGATTGGGCAAAATGGATCAGCTGGCCATCATTCGATTGCTCCTCAAAAATAAAGAAGATTTAGATGACTTAACCATCGAAGACTACTTCAGCGAGTCATTTTTATCCAGCAATTTCTGGACCTTCTGGCGTACCATGTTCGCTTTCGAAAACTGGCATAGTTTACTTGAGCTGAAATTGTACATGCACCGCTTTTTACATGCGATAGACGGATTGAATGATCTTTCATCACTCGTATTCCCGAAATACAATCAATACGACACCTTTGTGACCCCTTTGCGCAAAGTACTCCAAAGCAAAGGTGTAAACATTCGATTCAATGTGTTAGTCAAAGACTTGGATATCCAAAGCAATACCGATGGAAAAGTTGTGGAGGCCCTGATTACAGAACAAGACGGTAAAGAGGTAAAAATTCCAATCGGAAAAGACGACTTCGTCATTGTGACAACTGGATCAATGACAGAAGATACCTTCTACGGCGACAACAAAAATGCACCGATCATCGCTATCGACAACAGCAGCAGCGGTCAAAGTGCAGGCTGGAAACTCTGGAAAAATCTGGCTGCCAAATCCGCCATCTTTGGTAAACCCGAAAAGTTCTGCAGTAACATCGAAAAATCAGCATGGGAGTCTGCGACCCTGACATGTAAACCTTCGGCTTTAGTCGAAAAACTAAAAGAATATTCTGTCAATGACCCTTATTCCGGCAAAACAGTCACTGGCGGTATTATTACCATTACCGATTCTGATTGGCTGATGAGTTTCACCTGTAATAGACAGCCACATTTCCCTGGCCAACCGGATGATGTTCTTGTCTTATGGGTATATGCCTTATTTATGGATAAAGAAGGAAATTACATCAAAAAGCCAATGCCACAATGTACTGGAGATGAAATTTTAGCCGAACTATGTCACCATTTGGGCATTATTGATCAACTGGACGATGTTATCAAAAATACGATTGTACGTACGACATTTATGCCTTACATCACCTCGATGTTTATGCCAAGAGCAAAAGGCGACCGTCCGAGAGTCGTACCTGAAGGATGTAAAAACCTGGGCTTGATCGGTCAGTTTGTCGAAACCAACAATGACGTTGTCTTTACGATGGAAAGCTCGGTACGTACCGCACGTATTGCGGTATACGAACTGCTGAACTTAAACAAGCAGGTTCCGGATATTAATCCCCTACAATACGACATCCGCCATCTTTTGAAAGCAGCCAAAACATTAAATGATGACAAACCATTTGTGGGCGAAGGCTTACTACGTAAAATGCTAAAAGGCACTTATTTTGAACATATCCTGCCTATCGGTTCTGAGGAACAAGAAGACCATGAATCTTTCCTGACAGAGCAGATCACCAAATTCAAAGATTGGTTAAAAGGAATTAAAGGATAGGGATCACAACCTGCGCCATGATTCCGTGGCGCAGATTTTTACGAATTGAAAAAACAATAACATCATGGACTTTAAAAATATAACGATAGCTGGCAGTGGGGTTTTAGGCTATCAAATCGCTTTCCAAACAGCATTTCATGGCTATCATGTCACTGTATACGACATCAACGACGATGTATTAAAAAAAGCAGCAGCAAAATTTGATATTTTGGCGCAGGCATTCGAGAAAGATCTTCATGCGAGTAAAGAACAACTGGCTTCAACCTTTGACAGGCTAAGTTATAGTTCAGATCTGGCCGCGGCGGTAGCAAACGCAGATCTTCTTATCGAAGCCGTTCCCGAAAACCCAGCCATTAAAATTGGCTTCTATCAGGAGTTAGCGAAAGTGGCTCCGGAGAAAACCATTTTTGCCACAAACTCCTCAACCTTGCTACCAAGTCAATTTGCCCAAGAAACCGGCCGTCCAGAGAAGTTCCTGGCGCTACATTTTGCCAATGAAATCTGGAAGCACAATACAGCAGAAATTATGGGCCATCCGGGTACAGACAAAACTGTATTTGAGCAGGTTGTAAACTTTGCAAAATCCATTGGCATGGTTGCCCTCCCGCTGCACAAGGAGCAGCCTGGCTATATTGTAAACTCCTTACTTGTCCCATTACTTTCGGCGGCAACAGATCTTTTGGTCAACGAAGTGGCGGATGCCCAAACGATCGACAAAACCTGGATGGTTGCCACTGGGGCGCCAACAGGCCCCTTCGGCATACTCGATATCGTTGGCATCACAACAGCGTATAATATCAATAAAATGAGCGCCGATGCAACAAATGATCCCTTAAAGATCAAAACAGTGGCCTATCTCAAAGAGCATTTTATAGACAAAAACAAATTGGGCGTCGCTACTGGGGAAGGGTTCTATACCTATCCCAATCCGGCCTATCAATCGCCCGACTTTTTAAAGTAGGTCTCTTCATAAACACTAAATCGTCGCAGGTGGAGCGGTGACGATTTAGTGTTTATGCTTATTTCAATCCGCTTCCTTCTTTCACTCATTTGCATATACTCCGTTCAACCATGCAAAAGTTGAACGATGCTGTCCATTCAATACCGGTTTGCTGATACCCATTGTTTTAAGGATGGCATCAAATGCTTCACCGATCATCAAATCATCACGATTGCTAAAAAGTGAAACCACAAGGTCTTTCTGTACATCGATATATACGATATGATGAAACCCGGTAGATTCACCTGAATGAAACAGGATTTTATGGCCTGCATTTTTTTGAATAAACCATCCGAAATGATACGCTATTCCATCCTTTACCGGGTAGGCCATTTGATCGAACAATTGCTCCAGTCCCGGCTGTATTAACCGATCTTTTACCAAAAAATTGGCCCATGTATGATATTCATCCGCAGATAGATAAACACCCCCATTCCCCTGTGTCGCACTTGTCACACTCTGATCGGCAAACAGGTAGGAGCCTTCTGTCGGATGATAACCGTAGACTCGTTCATCAACCGTCGTGCCCGGTTCATATACCAATCCCTTGCTAATGCCTATGGGTTCAAACAAGTGATTTTTGACAAAGGAAGCAAAGGATTTTTTTGCAACATGCTCGACAATCAGCGATAAAAGACAATAGCCTGTATTGCTATAGCGAAATTGACTTCCCGAAGGGAAATATAAACGATCAGTCTGCCGGATATACTTCAGCACATCCTTATCCGATACCTGATCTTTCCTTTCTTTCGGTATAAGCTCTTCATAGTCCCAGATTCCGGATGTATGTTGCAGAAGCTGTGCTACAGTAATACCTTTCAGCGCGACTGGCAGATCTTTAAAAAAAAGGGACAATGGGTCGTCTAGTTTTAAACGCTTTTGAATCACTAAGGTATATATCGCCTGTGCAGTCACCTGTTTGCTTACCGATGCCAGGCGAAAATGTGAGCTGGATGTGATTGCACGCTTTTCCTTCAAATCTGCACGTCCAATTGCATAACGATAAATAAGACGACCATTTTGGCTAACTGCACAGCTAATCCCCGGAGCTGCCGGGTCCTTATAATAGCCTGCAATGGTGCTATCCAATTTTGATTTATCCATTTTTTGTCCCATAACAACACTTGTTACACAGATCAAAATAAAACTCAGTTTTAGGTTTATCATATTTTATACAGTACATTTCGGTTTATATTGTCAGCCTCCTGAAAGGCACAGCGTATTAAATCAATTTGATCTTATTGCTTTTCAAAAATGTACCCTTCAAAAATCGAAATTTTCTTGCAATGCGCGGGTGTTTTTATTGATTTTTATTTATTTCTTTTAATTTTGCTTTCATGCTTCATTTCTCATGAAGCCGAACTGATCCGGAATCCTTCCCTCAGTTCTTCATTAAAAAATCACGACAGACTATGTTTTTTATTTTCAGTATCTACGACTTTGTATTAGCAGAAAAAACGGTAACCGCAACCTTAAAAAAAGAAAACGCGCCAAGAAATTTCACCTTGCAGATTATTACGCCAGCCCGTCGGTTTATAGGCCTACCTTTTGGCGGTGGATTTGTCAAACTTTCCAGACTTTACGACGAACAGGGTAAATTGATTCACGCACGGAATTATTCAGATGAATTAAAAGCAGAGATCAAAGCGTTCAAAAGTCAGTATAGCATCCCCTATTTTCAGTTATGGAAAGGATTTCTAATTGTCACTGCGGCAATCCTTATCTGGGCAGTCATTTATGGGGTAAAGAATAAATTGGGAAATCAACAACGGGAAAAAGAAGTTGGTCAGATGATTGATCAGTTGAAGCAACTAAAGGCAGGCCAGCTTTATGGCGCTACTTTTTTTACCGATCAGGATGGTAACAGTATAAATGGACTTCCTGCAGGTTGGATAAAAATAGATAAAATCGTGGGCGACACTGTTTTTATACATCGTTCAAAGCAGCTCGACACAAATTCGGCACTTTTTGACATGAAGAACATTGCTTCGTTCAGGCCCCAATCGACCGATGAATGGCAGGAAAAAACAGAAAAAATGGATTTAAATCTATTGAAAAAACAGCTCGAGGATGCTGCGACAAAAAAAGTCGATCTGCTCTATATCGGTAAAGACCACGAGAAATATTCAGGTGTTATATTGACGATAAAAGGTAGCGAGTAAACCTTATTTCTAGGTATAACCAACGTATTGACTTTTCAGCGCAGACAGATCATGCGGCTAGATCCATACTTAAAAAACTCAAGATCGAACGTTTTAAGCAGCGGCCGATCTTGAGTCTCTATTTTTAGTACTGGATTTTTTCTTTTAGTACTGGATTTTTTCGTCAATATCGTATTTCATGCCTGGATAGTGCAGCAACCTTCGCATCAAGGCAATCTGACCGGCCAGATAATCTTCCCGTCCGATACACATCCCTATGAAATTTAGCTTGTCCTCCTCAATAAAAGGGATATTCATATTAATCTTAAATAGTTCAGCCAGCTGCGTATCGTCCACTTGCAGCAAAGCAGCATAGACTTTCGGTGATATCGCTTTAAAATTTTCTTTTAATTCCTGCACACTGGGATAGTGATAACTTTCATCGAGTGTCTTTCCCATAAAAAATAGCTCATGGTAAGGATCATTTTCCTGAAGCCCAAGAACATGTGCCATTGCATAACGCACATTTACAAAATTACCCGCCATCCATACGATATGGTTGGTCTGTCCATCAATTCGTTTTAATGCATCTTCTTCCGAAACGCCATCCAACGCATTCAGAAAAATTTGACTGTGCATGCGATAAGCAGGAATGATGATTTCTAATTTTAATGATTTCGGTTTATCCATTTCGTTTTGATTTTTTTAAATACTAAATAACTGATTTAGACTAAAATTACACGTTTCAATAGCGATTACACTTGTCGTAGGACAAGAAATAAAAATGAACAAAATTGATAGATCATTGCGAAATAAATTCTAAATTTCTACTAAATTGAAGTTCTATCTTTACCACATGAAGATTTTGATCATAGAAGACGAATTGGAGCTGGCCAAAAGCATCGCTACATACCTTAGCGAGCAACAGTATTTATGCGAATTTGCGCCAACTTTGCAGGATGCTCTGGACAAAATTCAGTTATACCAGTACGACTGTATCTTACTGGATATCGGCCTACCAGATGGAAATGGTCTAAAACTACTCGAAGAGTTGAAGACGCAGCGAAAGCAGGACGGTGTGATCATCATTTCTGCAAAAAATGCATTGGACGACAAAATCCATGGACTACAACTGGGGGCCGACGATTATCTGACCAAACCTTTCCATTTATCTGAACTCACAGCACGAATCTATTCCTTGATCCGTCGAAAACAATTCAATAGCTCAAATATTGTTGTGCAAAATGAAATACAGATTGATCTACTGGCAAAAACTGTTATTGTCAATGATCTTCCTGTTGTATTGACCAAAAAAGAGTTCGATCTGCTGATGTTTTTTATCGGCAACAAAAATAAAGTAATTTCAAAAAGTACCTTAGCAGAACACTTGTCCGGCGACATTGCTGATATGCTCGATAACCATGACTTTGTCTATGCTCATGTCAAAAATTTAAAAAAGAAACTACAGGACGCCGGAAGTCAATCCTATATCAAAACGGTATACGGTACGGGCTACAAATGGGAAAATTAAAATAGTGAGATGAAACCCCTACTGAGCAAAATAACGACCCCATTTCTACTCTATGTATTGATTGTACTAGGTGTCAGTATTCCTGTTTATTATTTTGTAATCGACGGGATATGGAAAAGTGAATTAGACGAACATAACGAAATTATCGTCAAAAAAACAACCTACGAACTGAACAGTTTAAAACTCTCCGAAGACAAGCTCGAAGCCAGCATCGCTTTATGGAATAACATACAACCTGAAACCAATATACATCGCGTAAAGCCGGGCGATTTATTGCAAGATAGCGTGTATACCATCGAAAAACCGCAGCGTTTTGTCGAGCCAAAGACAATTGACCGATTTAGATGCCTATCATCTGTTATTCAGATCAATGGTGCGCCTTATCGTTTTACCGTACAAACAAATATTGAAGAATCTGTAGAAACCATCGCCGCCATCGCCGCAACAACCTTGTTTTTCTTTGTTATCTTGGTCATTGGTTTACTTATTATCTCCAGAAAAATATCACTTAGGCTCTGGAAACCATTTCGAGATACCGTTGATAAATTGAAGGCATTTAATCTCAATAGTCAACAACAGGTTGACTTTCAGCAAACGGACACCATAGAGTTCCATGAGCTTAATCAATCCTTATCCAAGCTTCTTGAAAAAAACCTGGCCGTATACCGATCACAAAAGGAATTCACTGAAAATGCTTCTCATGAATTGCAAACACCTTTGGCAATCCTAAAAAATAAGTTAGATATCTTATTGCAGTCCCCGGATCTAAGCGATGAGCAATACCAGCTCTTTGAAGATATGCATAAAGCGCTTTCACGTAGCACGCGAATCAACCGCAACCTGCTGCTGCTCGCCAAGATTGACAACAGTCAATTCGATCATTCCGAAAAAATCAGTATGGACTCGCTTGTTACACAAAGTATTGAAGTCATGCAAGAACATCTGGAGCTAAAACAGCTACGACTGCAACAAGAGATCCAACCATCGGTGCTGCTGACAGGAAACAGCAGTCTGACCGAAATTCTGATCAACAACCTACTCCTGAACGCCATACGTTACAGCAATGCCAACGATACAATTGCTGTACATCTCAATCAAACTTCTTTAACGGTATATAACCCCGGTTCAATGCCCTTAGATAAAATACTTTTATTCAAACGGTTTTCCAAACTTTCGAAAAACAGCCAAGGCAGTGGTTTAGGATTGGCAATTATTACCGAAATCGCCCGGTATCAAGGCTGGATTGTTGATTATCAATTTGAAAATAATCAACATATTTTTTCCATTCATTTTTAAAATTCCAAAAGTAGTCCTACGATCAATAACAGACATTAGGTAAGTGATGTCATCGCAGGACCGTGTAGAAAGTTTTATTTGCATATCCGTGTAAATTTAGCTTAGTTTAATACATTTGTAGGGACGATGCATGGATAGCCCCTGATTTGGTATCATAGATAAATTTCGATTCATCGAAGTTTTTAACGTTTTTCTTTATATGAAGATTCTCCTAGTCGAAGATGACGTACGTGTCGCAGGATTGATCAAACGCGGACTTGATGAAAATGAATTTCAAACAGCTATTGCCTACGACGGCATATCTGGAAAGAAAATGGCCTTACAACACGACTTTGATCTTATCATAACCGATATCGTACTCCCTAAGATGGATGGATTGGATCTCTGCAAAGAGATTCGTCATATCAAACCCGATGTTCCCATTATCATGTTAACAGCATTAGGAACTACAGACGATAAAATTGAGGGTTTTGACGCCGGAGCGGATGACTATCTGGTCAAACCTTTTGAAATGCGCGAACTCCTAGCCCGCATCAGAGTCCTGCTCAAAAAATATCAAAAACAAGATACACTCACAGGAACAATTTTGCGTTATGGAGACCTGGAAATGAACCTCCATACCAAAAGCGTCAAAAGGAATAATACCGAAATCCATTTGACCCCCAAAGAGTTCAAGTTACTCCATTATTTATTGCAAAATCCCGAGCGTGTCCTTTCCAGAATGGAAATTGCTGAAAAAGTGTGGGAAACACATTTCGACACCGGAACCAACTTCATTGATGTTTACATCAACTATCTACGTAAAAAAATCGACAAAGATTTTGCAACCAGATATATCCATACCAGATCCGGAATGGGCTTTATTCTAAAACAGGACTAATGCGGATCAGGACACGAATCTCCATATTATTCACGCTGATTACAGCCACCATATTGCTGGTATTTGCCTGTACAGTATATTTTTCAGCGGTGGAGAATCGGGAAAGAGAGTTTTACGCCCTATAGAAAAAAGAAGCTTACACCAAAGCAAACCTTTTTTTGAATGCAAAAGTCGACAAAAAGACCTTAGAAGATATCTACCACAACAACCGAAAAATCCTCAACGAAGTCGAGGTTGCAATTTACGACACCCGTTTTGATCTCTTGTATCATGATGCCGTAGATATCGACTTTGTCAAAGAGACACCAGCCATGCTGCAGGATATTCTCAAAAATAAAGAGATACGATTTTATCAGGAAAAATGGCAGGTCATCGGCATAACCTTTCCATATAAAGACAAAACTTACATCATCACAGCCGCAGCCTATGATCAATACGGCTACAATAAACTGAATAGTCTATTATCTACCATTTTTTTGGTTTTCATTTTGTCTATATTTCTGATCTATGCAGCAGGAATATTCTTTTCCAAAAAGGTCTTTCAACCTATCCTGGAAATGACACAACGTGTAAAAACCATTTCTGCGACAAGTTTGGATGCCAGGCTTACGAGTAGCGGAAATAAAGACGAGCTTTCCGAATTGGCCAGCACATTCAATGCGATGCTCGACCGCCTCGAGAACTCCTTTGATGCCCAAAAGCATTTTGTCTCCAATATCTCGCATGAGCTAAGAACACCCTTGGCCGCCATGATTGCAGAACTCGAGATTTCTGCCAATAAGGACCGTAGCATAGTGGAGTATAAAACTGTCATCGACAATACGCTAAATGATGCCCAAAAACTGAAGAAGTTATTTAATAGCTTACTTGATTTTGCCAAAGCAAGTTACGACAGTGCTGAAATCGCGTTTAAAACCTTACGTATAGACGAAATACTAATTGATGCATGCCAGCAGGTTCTCCAGTCAAGTCCAAATTATAAACTCGACATTTTTGTCGATCCGGCGATTGAAGATGAAAAACTTCTATCCATCAATGCAAATGAGTATCTATTGCAGGTCGCCTTTGTCAACCTCATTGAAAATGCCTGTAAATTTTCACCCAATCAAAAATGCCTAATCGCTATCAAAGCGGATGAAAATAGAATTCAGCTGGAATTTAAAGATGACGGAATAGGCATTGACCCAGTCGATCTGCCCAATATATTCACACCATTCTATCGTGGAAGCAACAAAGATTATAGCGAGGGAAATGGTATTGGTTTATCGCTTACCCGAAAAATCGTGCTTCTCCATCAAGGCGAGATCACCGTCCGCTCGGCAAAAGGCGTTGGAAGTGTTTTTAGCATTGATATCTCACATCGTTCCCTATCCTGATAGCATGCTATTTTTTTTTAAGTCTCCTTAACCAGCATATTGTGGTAAAGGAAAAATGTAGCACTGTCAGCTAAGCAGGAGAAATTCTGTTTTTTCTCAACTTTTTATACATGCTTTTCAAGGAAGGCGAAATCAGTATCAGCAAAAGTATGCTGATACTGATCATGGACATGATCTCATAATAATCCATGGCATAGCGCACAAAGGATTGGATCTTGACCCGCTCAGCAACGAGCTTTAAGGCTGCCGTATGTTCCTTATACTGCAGTCCATGCTGCAAAATGCTGACAGATTCCTGCTGCAGGTACTCCCGAAATAAGGGATTGCCCACTTCCGTTTGGTCCCTAAAAACCTGCTGGTGCTGGGCATATTCAAACAACTTGAAAAAATTCTGCAAACCGATACTGCTCGTGTAGCCCAGGTATCGGATAGCAAGACAGACCGCAGCCGCAGAAGCCCCCAATTGCGGGCTGACACTGGTAATACAAAATAAAATGGTGGGTACCATAATAAGCCCTACTCCGAGTCCATGTAAAACTAAGGGTATCCAAAAATGCGCATCATTCCCCTGCCCCTCAAAGGAGAAAAACATCCATTGGTGAAACAGCAGCAAGCAACAATAGCCCGAAATCCAGATCCATTTTACGGGGCGTTGCCCAAGCATCCAATACAATGAGCCTAGAACACCAGCGACAATACCAGCAATATTAAACCACTGGATATAGGACAAATGAATAGGATCGAGTTGAATAACCTGTACGAGATATTGATTTGAGATGGTCAAGGAGAAACGCTCAATATACATCATGTACAAAATCAATAAGCCCAAGAGAAAGTTCCTGTTTTTAAAAATCACCAAATGAACATACACACGCCTGAGCACCATTTGCCGAACAATAAAAAGAATAAGCAACGTTAGACCTACCCCGAATATGATCAGCATATGCTGATCGTTAAACCAATAAACTTCTTGTCCATACACCATTAGATAGCCAAAACTGACGATCACAAGACTATAGAAAATGCAGCTTGCCCAGTCTAATGAAAACAAAGGGTAAGGACGTATATGCCGTATGGAGCGCATCGACAGCATAATCAACAATAAACCCGGTACAAATGATAAGGCAGCGTATAGATAGAGCTGATCAAAATTGAATGAATCGATAAATTCAGCCGTGACGAAAGTATTAAATGGGGAGCTGCAGAGTAACATACCAAAAAAGACAGCATAACTTACTTCCTTAGCCCGATCGCTTTTCAACCGTGAGAATATCATGGAGATCGATAAGTTTACGGCAGAAGCAAACAACATCCCTTGGAAAAAGCGCAGGCCATATACCCAGCTGATATCGGTGATGCTGTACATCAAAAAGCAATTCAATAGCTGTAGAAGATTAAAAATAATGTAGTACTGCTTGATGGGAAAGTATAAAAAAAAGCGCCGTTCTAAAACGTAGAATCCAACAAAACCAGCATAAAACAAAATGATCAGAAACTGGACATCACTGGGTTGTGCACCGTAAAATCCAGCGGTGACATTTGTATTTGCACCCGGCAGGAAAAATAAGACCATACTGGGCATCAAACTGCTAAACAAGATAAGCTTGATCAACCACTCCGGCACCCATTCTTTAAAAATTCCCTTCACTATTTCTGTTTTTTTGATACCGATACATTCACATTCATTCCCGAAAGAAGCTGTTGGGCTCCCTTTTGCTTATCCAGCTCAATGCGCACAGGTACGCGTTGTACAATCTTCACAAAGTTGCCCGTTGCATTATCTGGCGGCAAAAGGGAGAATGCAGATCCAGTAGCCGGGGAGATGGAAATAATTTTTCCATAAAATTTTTGATCCGGATACGCATCAGCAACCACCTCAACCCTATTGCCAAGATGCAAATAGCGGAGTTGTGTTTCCTTAAAATTAGCGGTTACCCAGGTTGGGGTTTCTCTATTGACGATAAAGCCCAAAACTTCGCCAGCACTTATCATTTGACCTTTTTCAATCGTGCGTTTGCCAATCTGTCCATCGTAAGGTGCGCGAATAACGGTATAGCCGACATCAAGCCGTTTGCGGCCGACAGCTGCCGTTAAACGAACACGTTCGGCATCAACCACACCTTTTTTCATATCCACATCATGCACACGCTCCTGTGAAGCCTGTAATTTATGCTTTAACGAAGCCAGCTCACTCTTATACACATCCAACGTCGCTTTTACATCCTCCAGTTGCTGTGCCGTTGCAGACTTTTCCTGAAACAAATAATTATATCGATCATATTCCAACTGTTGCTTGGTTACCCGAGCCTCCCCGGCAGCAATTGATGTGCGTAAAGATTCATGTTCCGCCTGGAGAATTTCCTTTTGACTATGAAGAACATTGATCTCTGCAGCTTCCTTATTGACGGATGCCGCTACCTGATCAGCCTCATATTTATATTCCTTATTATCTATAAGCAACAAGGTATCACCCCGTTTAACCAATTGATGATCGTGATAATGCACAGAAACTACATATCCTCCTACCCGGGAAACAATGGGATTGATATACTGCGTTACCTGTGCATCATTTGTGTAGGTATACCGCAGTCGCATCCATAATGCTTGAGCGCCCCATAACAACAAGGCCAACAAGACAATTCCGGCCAACCAGTTGGTGATTCGAGTGAGTTGTGCCTCCACAACTGTTCTTCGTGATTTAGGTTTCATTAGATAGTACCCTTCAAAAATTCGATAAAATAATAATGTTTCTGTATCGCAATATGTGCGGTTTCAAGATCAAAAAGTGTTTTTAGGTATTGCATATCAGCATCCAATAGATCCGTAATCAAAGCCGATGATTTAAAATACCTGTTTTTTATAATTCGTGCATTTTCCTGCGCCAACGCCTTATTGTTTTGACAGACGTCCTGCTGCTTAATAGCCAATTGATAATCCAACAGGGCCTGTAACAGCTGATTTTCCAGAATCTCCTCTTCATGATGGTGTTTTACCTCTTGTCGATCCAATGCGATCTGTGCTCCGCGCACCACGTTTTTATTGAGATAGATAGCCGAGATCGGTATGCTTAATTTGAGCCCTGTGATACTCAGATTATACCAGCTGGGATTATAGGGATACAAGAAGACCTGTGGATTGGCAAAGGTAAATGTGCTGGTCAAACCCAACTCAGGAAGATAATTTGATCGCGCCTGTTTGACCGACAATTTCTTCAAAACAACTTCCTGTTCGGATTTTAGAAGGGAAAAAGCATGGCTTCGCGCTTCGGCAACAAGCGCTTCATAGCTGGGGCTTTCCACTTTAAAAGGTTCGGTCAAGGGGATAATCTCTGCTGTAATACCGCCAATTAGCTGCAGCTTCTGATTTGCAGCCTGAATATCATGACCGATCTGCACGAGCAACAGTTCCCGCTTCGAAAGTTCCAACGAAATACGCAAGACGTCACTGTGTAATACCACGCCCGCCTTATACAGATGCTCAATCTCCTTGAGCTGTACCCGTTGATCAGCAATATCCTGCTCGATTAAAGATCGGTTACTATACGACAGTTCCAAATCCAAAAAAAGATTGCAAACCTCCAATTTCGTCTGTGCTGCGGCATTCTTCCAATCGATTCTAGCCAGCTCATTTTCCAGTTTTTTGGACTCTATTTTCATTAGGTCCCGATGCCCATTGTAGAGGTTCAGATAAAAATCCAGGCCGCTATCGTACAAGTAATGAATGATATCATGCTGGGAAGGTTTATTTAAAAGCCCCTGGTCATATACAGGCATATTACTTGCATAACTAGCAGAAGCTCTGGCGGAAATCTTAGGGAGCAACTCCATGCGTTGCTGCTGTACTGCCACCTCAGTTTCTTTGAGCTGCAAATAGGACTGCTCGATGTATTTACTGTTTTGTAGTGCTTTGTCGATCATGTCTTTCAGCGACATACGCAAAGAATCGAGGGCGAAGGTGTCCGAAATAGCGCATACTAACAATCCCATGGTTAGTATGCCTTTTGCCCAATAGGGAGGAAAAAAGTTCACGTGTGCTATGTAATTTTTTTGCGTTGCAAACTTAGACACTTATTGGAACTTGGATTTCTTCACAAACGCCAATATGTTATGGAAAAAAGACATTTTTTCATCAATTCAAACAAAAAGACCAATATCTGCCAAGAAGTCCTTACAATATCCTTTTTTACAGCACATAAAAAAGGCCTTTCAAATCATGATTTGAAAGGCCTTTCTCGACGGTATAATAATAGATTATCCGTATAAGGAATCTTCTATTGCATTCCACAACTGGATTCTCTTTTGTAGCGCAACTTTACTGATCTCTTTCATTTCCGTCCATTTAACCTCATCGTCCTTCGCAAGATCTGTGATCATCTGCATCGCCAACGGTCCATGCTCGTCGCCGTCAAGATCAATATGGCGTTGAAAATAATAAATAAAGCTATCCAGATTGGCTGTAGGAAAGTTTGTTTTAATTTCTTCCAAAATAGAGGTAAACATTCCCGGGATAAGATCTTCGCGTCCAAATGTAAATGCTGCAGCAATTTTATGCACCTCGCCCTCAGCAATCACTTCGAATGTAAAATTCAAAAAGTCTTTGATCCGCTTGTCCAATGTGGTCGTTGCAATGACATCGAATATGTTGCTCGATTTTTTGGCTTGAGCAATAAATTTGTTGACCAGATGAAGGTCGGCACCCATGGCATCCATGGCGTCCAGATACATCTCAAAATGGCTCAAACGGCGGCCATCAATGTATTCATCCGACTCCTCAGCCAATACAATTTCGTTGATTAGATAGCGTGTTGATGGATGCTCACTCGCAAACCAAGGTAAAGTCGTACAGGTCAATTTAATCTGTAAAGCTTTTAGTAAAGACATAAAATCCCATACAGCGTACACATGCCCTTCTGTAAAAGAACGTAGATTCTTGATCGTTTTGATCTTACGATATAAAGGGTGTTGCAATAATACCTCGCGTTCGGCAGCAATGTATTCGTTAATTTCCGCAATTCTATTCATGGCGCAAAAGTATTGTCTTATCTCTATTTTTAAAAGTATTTTCGATGAGATTACAGTAACATGATAAATTTTTCGCCCAGCTATCCGCTTCATAACCAAATCACAGCCAACCACGCGCCTCGCTTTTGACCTCCGTATTCCTGTTGCTAACGCCCATTTACCCTTAAAAACAAAAATATTTTTTATTATAAAAAATAATCTACTATATTTGTAGAGTATTCAGAATTGCATGATGCAATACCAACCGAGTGCAGGCACCGCGGTGGTAAATTAATACGGGTTTCGACCAAAATAAACGTCGCTGAACGATTATTTTCCCCAACAAGATCTGGATACAGTTTATGGTTTAATCCTTTAAATTTTTAAATTGTATGGCTACTACAACAAATCTTTACCAACACTTACTGGAAAAATTCAGTTATTACTCAACAGATGAACTGATACAGCTCAACAATGACACCATTTTGGGACAAGGCTGGGGTTCAGCCAAGGCAACCTTTAGAACAGCTTTGATCAGTACGTTCTCCAAAAGAGGATTGGATCTTTCCAACATCATTTCCAAGGAAGACGGTTTTACCTCGGTGAAGCATGTCCCTGTACGCTTGGAACAGAATGTCCTGATTCCTTTACAGTAATCGTTATCGGCAAAAAAAGGTAGGCCTAGCCTACCCTTTTGTCAATGAGTGATGATATTTTAACGTATGATTGAGTGAATGTGCGGTCTGCCGGGCATCGTCCTGATAGGACGATAAATCTTGGCAGGCTCTGATATCTGCTACATCCACCTTGTTTCTTACTTTGCTGATGACCTGATTTAATTCCGATTTCCAGTTGCCCGGATCGCCAAAATCGTCCACCCAATTTTTGTTGATAAACCTTTTATAGTTCAAAAGCAAAATATACAATTCCTCACCACTACCGGCGCGATTGATTGACGTGCGCCAGTTCTCTAATTTTTCTTTAAAACTCATAACCAGCAATATACAAAAAAATATTTGGATTCCAAAATAGTTGCATTTGAAACGGATAAGGATAACGAGAAATAAAATGATAAAATGATTAAACCTTCGGTGAATTATCTTGGTCATAAAGGAGGGATTCAATATAAATATCATATTATAAAACAGATACATTATGGCCTTTATCCACTTAAAAAATATGCTTGTTATTTCCTTTGCATTGCTATGTATATTGGAGAAAAGTATTGCTCAACAAGGTCGTCACAATAAAAGATCTACGTCTCAGACGACGTTTCGACATGACAGAGAAAACGATTATGTCAACATAGGCAACCGGATCTTCTACAGGGATAAGATGGTCGAAGGTGTCGATGCACGATCTTTCAAAGACCTCGGCAATGCTTATGCAATAGACAACTGGAATGCCTATTATCGTGGCGTTAAGATTAAAGATGTATCGCCACATTCTTTCCAATCACTTGGTTGGGGATATGCCAAAGATAGTTGGAATGCCTATTATCGTGGCGTTAAGATTAAAGATGTCTCTGCGCCCAGCTTTAAAATACTGGATGAAGGATATGCCAAAGACAGTTGGAATGTCTATTATAGAGGCAATCGACTAAAAGATGTATCCGACCAAAGCTTTGTTCTTCTCGGTGATGGATACAGCAAAGATAGCTGGAAAGTCTATTATTTTGGTCAGGAGATAAAAGATGCAACTGCTTTTACATTTAAATATCTGGGCAAAGGTTATGCGAAGGATAGCTGGAATGAATATTATAGAGGAAAAAAATTAGAATAGAAAATAGACCACGGGATTATTCTATTGAATAATTCCAATTTCCTAATCCTTTCGGTATCTCCCAGGATTCGGCTTTGGTCTTGTAATTATTAAAGTGACCTTTTTCCCAAGTGGTAATATGGTAACCTTTACAGAACTTACAATAATAAGCCCTTTTGCAGGCATCTTTACCCATCCTGTGTTTGATACGTTTACCATCCAGTTTGTTTTTCATCCGGGATCTGAACTTAAAGTGAAGCATTGCCCATTGCGCCTCAATTAAAGAAGGAAATCCAACTTTACCAGTAGCTCGGCATTTCCAGGTATTGTCCCTTACTTTTTCCATAATCTATCTATTAAAGTTCATCTATTCAATTTTATTGCTCCTTTTCTATTGGCACCTGCATCATGACCCATTCTCTGATATGTTTTGCAATTTTATCGGATACCTCAAAATTATACCTTCCCTCAAAAGGGATTTTGAGCAGGATACGCAATCGGCCCCGTTTCAGTTGCAGGCAAGCTTGGATCATATCCAAAGGTATAGCCTTATCCCGGTCTATCTTTTGTACAAATCCCTTCGTGCTATTGACAACTTCCTTTAAGCTGCGCTGCTCGCCACAAGTCAGATTTTCGTCCATCGCAGTTCTTAAATAAAGGCTGACTATACCATTTTTATAAGTAAAAATCCCGATATCCTTATAGGATATCTTTTGGGACAAGATTTTATTATTGAGCAGGAATACTTCCTGTTCCAGATCCATGGATCTTAACAGAGCTAAGTCTATTTCATCCATTGCATCCACATCTCTATCTTCCCCTGCTGTTTCCAGGATCTCTTTCAGCTCTTCGATGCCCGGAGAAAGCAGCTCAATCTGCTCCTGGAGATCTATCGTTCTTGATTCCTGCTGCAGGATAGTTTCTTTCTGTTCTAAAATCAATATTTTTTGCCTGTGGTAAACAGCGACGTAGAAATAAACTGTATAGGACATGTTCAGGACCAGAATACCGCTAAATATGACCATTAAAGGAAACAGCAGCCATTCATCCTTCGCCTGTGGATCGGGGCCAATGATCCAGAACAATAAAAGCGTCGGAAGTATGCAGCAAAAAAATAATTGCATACCGGCGCGTTTTTCGGGGTTAACCAGCCAGTTCTGCTTTTTGTCTAATATTACGATAACCAATCGTATATAAAAGAAAATAATCGCTACCATCAATACAAAAAATAGATAGCTATAGGTTACCGGCCAGTCTAAAAGCCATTCCGCCAAGGCGCCCCGATAGCCCAGATACCAACAGAATCCTCCAAAAATGAAAGATGCAATCAACTGCCAGATCCCATCGGGATACTGCACCGTCAATGTTCTATTATCCTGATATCTATTTTTGCTAAAACTTTTCATGTACAGACGACATTTTAATAACGCTATTAAAATTTACATACTTATTTTTGTTATATAAATTTAGCCAATTATTTATTAAACGATGTCCAACTAACTTAAATCAATGCTTTTGCATCGTTTTACGGTTCAAATAATTCCCCTGCTGGATGAAAAATTTAATTCTTTGTTGCTAGAAAATCCTATTTCGCTGTCAAGAAATTAGCCCTCATTGTAAAAAATTGACCTTCATTGAAATGGTTGGGATATTCACTGAAATTTCATGCTATAGTGGGTAAATTTATAGCGTAAAACTTCACTGATTATTAAACCATAAATCATGAGGACGATAAAGAAATTTAGACTGCTATTTAGCCGCAATTATGTATTTATTGCAATTGCTGTACTGATTACCTTATATGGGATTTTCTGGGCCCGGTCACATAGCGAGCGCGTCTATAGCATCGGGGCAATGATCATTCTTATCCCATTTCTGGAAATGCGTGGCCAAGAACGCGTCATGCAGCTTTTCGTTATCTTTTTTGTCTGTATTCAGGTCAGCAGCATAGCACTATTTGACCGCCTTCCCTACCAGCTGCTGATCAGCTCACAACCCTTTTGGACAGCTGTAAAAAAGGGCATACCGACAGCCTTTATCATCTGCGCAATGGCACATCTGTTTTTCTGGAGAAAGACAGACCTTTTCAAACTTTATGGGATCCAATTTCCCATCATGATCATTGCATGTACCTGGTATATCCGTATGCTGCTGATCATGGCTAATTGCCAGCATATCCCAAATGCAAAAGCTGTACGCATACCCGCCATTGTTATCCAGAAATGCCCTGCTTGCTGTGACCTATACGAACTATGGTTTTCGTTCAATTATGAAGGTGAGGAAGAAAAAGTTTCGATTAATGTCAATCCCCAACTACATGAACAGACCAATGAAGGAGATTCACTCATACTTCAGATGCATCCCGGGAGATTTGGCTGGCCATGGTACCATAAGGATATCAAAAGGAGGTATAGATGATCGTAAGTTTACAGAAGCTGACAACGCTCATAGAAGCCTTGGTTTATCTTGATAACAAAGATATTCCAAACCATTTGGGTGAGATCACCGAGGCCTGCAATACTAATTTTGCATTGGCACTACAAGCCCATCGGGAGATTATTCAGGTAAATAATGCACGTCAGGCTATCCAAATCTACCATACTCAATTGTTGCGGCTACACTCTTTGTTGTATAGCTTCTGTAACGTGCGTAAAATTGTGAGTTCTGCAGCGCTATTTGCCTTAGAAGAATTACTTGAGCGAATCGAACAGCTCTTTAAAAAAGATATTGATCCCTGTACGCCGCTGCCAGAGCATTATTATCTGAGGCTGCATGAATATGTATACGAACATATGCCCTATATTCTGGATAAGTTGGCTCAGAAAAGCATACCTAAAGCCTATCTCACCGAGATCCTTTCGGGTATGGACAGCCTATTTGAAAATGGCAAGATTCCCTATATTCAATACCGACATCAGGACTACCTAACCAAAATGATCGAATCACTTTGCCAATTGGCTGAAGACAAGCGCCAGAGTAAAAACTGGCATTACCGCTTTTTGATTCTGATGGTCAATTTCAATTTTAACCACATGGGCTTCTTCAATCGCTGGAAAGAACTTTACAATTCAGACCCATCCTTTATGGATGCCTTGTTACGCTTCCCCAAACACTTCTCCTGTATCCCGGACTTTGCATATGATAGCAACCGTAGGAGCTTGCTCAAGTTGATGCGCGGGTACATGGAGGATGAAAAAATCTCTCCATCAGCAACAATGCAGGATTATCCCCAACAATTTATTCAAAGCAATTTTAATGGCAAAGAGCTCAAACTTTGGATGCATATAATTGTCAAAGCGAATATTATGTGGTCTTCGGAGAAAAAAGAAGTTGCCGAAGTATTTTCCAGGCTTGTCAAAACGCGGGAAGGCACCTTACTTTCGGCACATAGCCTGATCCGAATGGACAAAAGTGCCGAATTTCATACAGCGCTCCGTATCCGCAAGGTATTGAATACGATGCTTGACGAACTGAATAGACAGTTTCCTGAATTAAATAAATAAAACATAAAAATTTAAAAAACAGGGGGTATGCCACCGCTACACCTCCTAAACGTGTTCATTCTACCCATCAAAAACAGTCCTAATTATGCGAAAACTGACCGTTTTACCAAGAATCCTCTGCGGATCTTTTTTTCGCATACTACATCTTCATTACATCCCAGTCGTTATTTAAATCCAATAGAGGCAGGTGCACTTTCCAAATTAACCATTTCGCTACACCTGCGCCGGCCTATTTTCCATACTACCTTTGTTTTACAGCGTACGAGAAAGTAGAAGCTGACGCTCAGGCAGGCCGCTGTACCGTATATGGAGGGGCAGGTACGGCGCCCTGTTTTTGAAACGGCGAAAAATAATAAAACGAGGACAAGAAAAAATAAATACCATGATACAAATAATTAAAGTTATGGAAGGGAATAAAACCAGAGACATGATATACAAGATCATTCGGGCAGCGATGGTGCTTTTTTGGGTCTATGTGGGGATGGAAAAACTCTGGCAGCTAGAGGCATTCAAGATTGCCCTTGAACAGCAACCGGTAATCAGTTATCTGGCTCCCGTGCTTTTTTTGCTGCTTCCGTTTATGGAAATCGGCGTTGGCGTATTGCTGGCCATGCCATCGCAACGCCTAGTTGCCTGGGGGTGGAAAGTTTCGACCTTATTGATTATCGTTTTTAGCATCTATATCGGTCTGGGGGTATTACATGTATACGACAAGAAACCCTGTATGTGTACCAGCTTTCTCAGCAATATTTCCTGGACAACACATTTGATCTTTAATCTCATTATCCTAGGCCTATCAATAATTGGATTGCTATTGCACCGTACAGTGATCAAATGTAGCAAGCGTACTGTGACGGGCAGAACAACAATCGCATTATTCCTGGTAGGCTTTCCGGCAATGGGAGCCATCAGCTACTGGAATATCCACTACACAAAGTCAAAAGATATGTGGTACACACCGGACAGCATTTACGACTACTGGGACCCCAATACCGCCAGCAGCAATATAAAAAGTTTGCTGGCATCCAAATACGATCGGTACACAGGACCGTACCGACAATTATTTACCAAAAGTTTGCAGACCAACAACCTTATTCAACAATTATTGGTTTGCAAGACAGAAAGGAGGGTAGCTACATGCTAACCAAATTTTTAAACAATTATGGCTACATGATATTAGGAGGAGCCATGATTATCGGATTCTCAGCATTTAAAGGTGCTGAGGCTTATGCAGGAAAAAAATTAGATCCTGTGACTATCTACTTCCATGGAAGCACCAGTTCTTCGTCAGATGTGCAAAATCAATCACTTTGGACCGAAACGCCAAATGATGAAGACTGCGGGTCTGGAAATAATGCAGCATGCGCCATGGAGGCTGACGCTTCTGATCTTACGGGTACCCCTGGTTCTCGTTCTTTAAATCCGAGCAGGATTACACTGAATGCGAATGCAGTTGGTTCGCAATTCATTCCGTCAAAAAATACGGCGGCAAGTAATCCTAGTAGCCAACCTATATCTCCAATTAATAAGTTATAGGCTTGGAAATGCAGTTTTAACTATGTTTATACTGCAAGAATGCCCCGGGATAACTTCCGGGGCATTCGATTAAATGTTATAAGGGATTCTGTTCCATCCCAGTCAGAAGAATAATATCTGTCGGCAAGGGTAAAGCATATCGATTTGAATTCGGTGCCAACTCATACTCGGTTCCACTTATATACCGCATCAACTTAATATTATCGCCATCATATTTGTTGTAACGCTTTATATCCATCCATCGCAATCCACGCATGAGCAGCTCTTTACGCCGCTCTTTTTTTATCAACTTGAGGGCGTCCTCTTTATTAAATCCAACGTATGGGATGAAATTCCCCTTTTTAATTCGCTTCATCAGTAAGGTATTCAGGTCATCCAAACCACTTTCGACGTTTCCCAGTCGGATACTGGTCTCTGCCCGTATCAAGAGCATCTCATCAGTAGCCATACCTCCGAATAGGTTAAAAGCTGATGTATAATTACCTTTAAAACTACGGTACCCATTTCTAACTTTAAAAAACAGCATTTTCCGAATATCATTATCCGCATAACTTGCATACAGCATCGTATCCACCAGACCATAACTCGGATGGAGGTTCGGATACGACGTTGTCAACTGGGCATAAAAAACCGTCTCTTTATTCAAACGAGATAAAGGATAAGGCTTCAATAGGTCTGAGGAAGAAAAGTCGTTATAGTCTATTAAGTCTTTCTTAACTTTTAAGACCTTATCCGCATAATAAAATGCGCTATCGTACTTTCCAATAGAGAGATAAGTTCTGCTCAATGCCCCATAGCAGGCTATTTTTGAGGGGCGCATAGGCGATTCAGCGAGATCAGGAAGTAATCCTGCCGCTGTTACCAAATCCCCGATGACCTGGCGGTAACAGGCTGATACCGTACTGCGTTTCGAAGGTACCGACTGGTCCGAGGTCAGCCGCAACACAATTCCCAAATCAGTATCTGAGGTTTGCGGATCCCAGGGCTTGGCAAATATCCACATTCCCTGCAGATACTGATAAGCCCGAAAAAACAGTGCAGCTCCTTTTATCCTATCTTTTTCACTTTTTACCCCTTCAATCTTTGGCAATGCATCCAGCACCACGTTAACCTGATAAACAGGGACGTACATCAACGCCCAATCATCGGGATAATTGTAGGGAAAACCTACCCAAGTATAAAATCCTCGGGACTGATCATCCACCGCATTAAATTCCTTTTCAGTAAAGAAATAGTCATCCGAATGAATATCACCAAACACAGGAACATTCATGTTCATATCAATCGAATTATCCAAAATTCCTTGTAGGCTTTCAAGTGTATTTGGACTTTGAAGCGAAAAGTTTGATTTCTCTTCTAAAAACTTACTACATGACATTAAAGAAAACAAGAGCGGCAAAACGGCCAACATCTTGATTAGGTTATCATTTATATTCATGATTTTTTTATTTAAAAATTGACATTAAGCCCTAGGGAATAAGTAGGATTAGGTGTTAACCGCCCAGAAAAATCAGGATCAACATCTTCTTTATTACTTTTCCAGATCAATCCCAAATTACTGGCATTGAGAAACAAGCGGGTATTTAACTTTTTACTGCCCAACTGCCACAGATTCCGCCACGAGAGATTGACATATTCCAAACGAGCATGATCGCCTTTCAGCACATTAACTGTGCTTCCCTGATAAAAAGCATCGCGATTGGCATCAATGGGATACTTTACCCGAGGCACCTGTGTGTATTTTTCGTCCCCTGCAGACTGCCATCTCCTATCGTAATCTGAATACGCTTTACCATATGTATAGAAGTTGCCACTGTTGGTTGCTTCCTTACGGAAATAATAATTCGCTTTAAAGGAAAGGTTAAATGATAGTTCAAAATTCCTATAGGAAAACGTATTGATCAAATTTCCAAATAACTGTGGGACAGAAGAGCCTACAAATACAATTGTCTGACTATCGCCTATTTCCCCTACTGTTGAATTTCTGATTTTTTGATAATCGGTCGACAGCTCACCCACCAAGAACCCTTGTGGATCGCCGTGTTCGTTCAGGCCACCCCAATTAAATGCAGCGATGGAATTGAGCGGTCTACCAACTATTGGTATAATACTAGCGCCATTTCCCACTAAATTGATCAGACCAAACTGCCTATTGTAATATTCCAGCACTTTATTTTTGTTCAAGCTTAAAAGCACGGCAGGCCGCCAGCTGAAATTCGGAGTCCTGATCGCTTCGGCAGTCAAGTTCAACTCCGCACCCTGGCTTCTTATCGACGCATTATTTTTCACGGTGGTATTGGCCTTTCCAAACACGGTGTAATCGATCAATGAATTGCCATAGAGGTCTGTGCTCTTTTTCACATAATAATCAAAGCTTCCCGTTATTCTACTTTTAAACAGTCCAAACCGCAATCCCAAATTTAATGTCCGCACCTTTTCCCATCTCAACGATGGATCATTCAACGTACTGATCACAAAAGCAGGATAATTGGTATACCGTCCGCTGGTTGTTTCAGTGACAGGAAGGGGTGTTCGCGAAGGATCGATATTACCACTGTAGCCATAAGTAGCTCTGAGCTGCAGATCATTCACCGCTTTCCAGTCAGCAAACTTTTCCTTGCTCAGCTGCCAGCTCGCACCCACTGACCAGAAAGGATTATACTTATCATTGGTATTTACACCAAAAACATTGGCTCCATCCTTACGAATACTGGCGGAGAGCCCATAGCGCTGTTTATATAAATAGGCCACATTTGCATAGTGAGATACAAAACGATTCACGGATTTCATCAGAGAAACATTTCCCTGGATGGAGGAAAATCCTCCAGCAGGCAGTGTCGGATAAAAGTTGGCGTAATCTACTACTTTCGTACGTATCGGATCAGCGCTATAACCATAGGAAATACTTGTTGCACCTTTTGATAATACTTCTCTTATTTCAGCTCCTAAAATCGCATTGATATGATGAACTCCGAACGATCGGTCAAAATTGAGCTGCCCCCTCCATGTATACGAACTGACATCCCCATTGTTAAGGTCATAGATTCCACCCATAGGAACCGGATGTGCGACCGAGCCCGACTGTGGGTCAATACTTGAAAAAATATTAATCAAATTCCGAGCATAATAACTATCTACCTGTGCGATCCTTTCCGTTGCTTTACGCTGGGTCTGATATTGGTAAGATAGATTCGCTGACAGATAAGGCCTTATATTATATTTAGCCTGCACAATAGCATACAGTTCATTTTTCCGTGTTGTCGTGCGATCAAGCTCATAGTCATGCAATGGATAATAATTCCAGTCCAGCAGCTTGTCCCCATAAAGTTGATCGAGGTAATTGCCTCGATACCCTGTATTAAAAGGCAATGCTTCACCCTCAGCATTCCTAAATTCGAAAAATGGCACATACTTTCCGCCGTATTTAAATAGGTCAAATGCGGGTGTGCCGCTGCGCTGCTTCTGCGTGAGGAAATTTACGTTGAGATTCAGCTCAAATTTATCATTCCAGTGAAATGAATTGTTCAGATAAAGATTGATCTTATTGTCTTTAGCCTTATTTTCGGAAAGATCCAGCGTATTGCCGACCCCAAAATTATATCGTATTAGGTCAGAAGCCCCCGAGATATTTGCAAAAGACTGCTGTAAAAATGGAGTCTTTAGAAAAGCATTCCTATAAGCAGCTTTACCATCCATTGTCAGTAGTTTGGCAATCATCACTGTAGAGTCCTGCGCCGAAATCAGCCCCTTGCGACGGGCCAGAAAAATTTCAGCTGCAGGCGTTAGGGCGAGGTATGGACTCTGCTCGATCTTCCCGTCATAGTAGCCCGCATTGAAAAGCTCCTGTTCGGCCTGGATATAGTCCAAATTAGCTGGCTGATATAACTTATTATAATCCGTTATCCGTTTAGTCGTGATGGTATGCGAAATACTGACACTTGTCTTTTGCGATTTATTGGCAGCATTGATACTGGTTAGTACAATGACACCATTACCCGCACGGGCACCCCATATTGACGTGGCTGCGGCATCCTTGAGCACAGTAACAGAAGCAATACTATTGGGATCGATGTTATCGATATCTCCTTCATAAATAAAGCCATCAAGTACGATCAAGGGGTCTTTAGAAGCCTCAATGGTGCTAAGTCCCCGAATCGAGATATTAAGCCTTTCATTGCGGTTCGGCTGAAATTCGAACGTCCCCTTTCGGAATCCTGGGGTCAGATTATTCAGTCGGTCAAGAATGTTAATCCCCACCTGTTGGTCAAGTGTCTTTTTATCCAAGACCTGAAAAGAGCCTGTCATTTCGTTGGGACGGAGTTGCTGGTAGCCTGAGCTGACCATCACTTCATCCAATACATTAGCTACAGGCACCAACATAACCGTCAGGCTTGAAGTTCCAGATCTATATAAAATTGTTTTCGTATGATAGCCAATGTGGCTAACCAATACACTGTCACCATGATTTGCACTGATCAAAAACCGACCTTCATGGTCGGATTTTGTTTTGCTATTGCCCCGTAAAATGATAATCGAGGCAGCTTCAATAGGCTTTTTATTTTCGCTATTGATTACCCTACCCGCTATCTTAGACATAAGATCCTGTCCAATAGCGAAGTTTGCTACCCCTGAAATGATCAGGAATAACAGCATTAATAAAAATGTTTTCATGCCTATATCCCCCTATCTGCTGAGAAATAGACATATTCCACTTCCTGCGGCACTATGGTGATCTTTGCACCAAGCTGCTCTAACAACTGCAAAAGCTGTGCATCTGTATAATCCAATAAATCTGTCGGTAGATCGAAATCGACATTTATCGTTTCAATATTGCCAAGCAAGACAGGTTTATTCAACAACCAAGAGAGCACATGAAAGCTATTGCGGAGCGGCAAATTCTGAAAAAACTTCTTGTTATTCAAGGCATCAAGCGCTTCAAGAGGTATTTGGCCCTTCGTTTTGAATTGTGAGACTTTAGGCGTAGAGTCAATACGCAACACGTCGATCACTTCTTTCCTGATTTCCCATCTGACGCCAAAATTGTCCTGAATATCATGGATCATTTTCCGGTACGGGTCAAAATCTAAGCGATCCTTTGGGTAACGCAAAAAGTAGCAATATTCATCCATGTAGCGCTGAGGAGTCTTGAGTTTCCTACGGATTTCTTTCCCCACATTGTTATCAAATACCCAGAGGTTACGGTCTATACGATGTCCTGATTCGCTGAGATATTCATAAATGCGTATGGCCACTGATGTATTAAGAAATGTAAATTCCTTTTCCTTCCCCCTTTCCTTTATCTGCACCCCCATTTCCCGAATCCCCTCTCTACGTTTGCTCAGGTAAGAGGAGAATAATTTGAGCGTATCCGTAGATACACTATCTTGGACTTTATACTTAAAATCGTCCTTCATATAGAAATTCGCTTTCGTGCCATCCAAAATCTGGCGGACATTGGACTCCTGAAGCTCGGTTGTGTACGTAATTGCTTTGACGACACGGTCGTTTCCGATCCACACGACATGCGGTATCCCACGATGCGGAAATAGAGCAATGAATACAGTATCTCCGATGAGATACGGAAACTGAACATTGAGCTGATAAGAATCTTTATATTTTTTGAGCACCTTGTCTATTCGTGCCTGATCGTCGCGCGTTCGTTTGCAGTTGACCAGCAGCACGTCAAAATCGCTTTTGAAAGTGGCCTTCAACTGATCCAATTTAGGAAAGCTTTCGAGGCAATTGGTACACCAAGTAGCCCAAAAATCTACAATAATCAGTTTATTATCTTTATAATCACTAAGAGAAATTGTTGACCGACCTTTGCTATCGTTAAAAACAGGCATTTCGAGATTCCACAAGCTCTCAGGAATGGTATCCCCTATTGCAAGCGCTTTGATCTCGGATAGCCCATCGGCCCCGCTGTCCTTGCGGGGCGTCTGAGCCGATAAACTAAACATATGAAACATAAGAGCTAATGCGGCAAGAGCTCTTATGTTCTTCAAGACCATGCGATATGCGCACTTATAACCTTCAGTAAATGAAAAGCATTTTAAAACCCGCAGAGCAACAAAATACATCAAAACAAGCAAAGTATTAGCTCGATACATTAAGACCCCACAGATCGAATTAAAACACCTTAAAACAGATCGTTCAGATTTTACTTCATAAGTCAATCTAGCATTTCCGACCTGCTGAAAATCTTCGACCATCTTTTGAGCAATTCCAGCCGAATTTTTAGATTTCATCGGATTTTCATCGAGTCCGCATCGGGTTTTTATCGGTGTAGCCCGATGAGATCCCGATGAAAACTCGATGCCGATAGCATGAAAGGCAGAAGCTGGGGCGAAGTTGATCAGGCGAAAGTCCGAAGAAGGTGATACCTCTCCCCTTTGTCGGGTAGCCTTCGGCTCAGCTTCGAGACTTCTTCGGGACATGTTCGAGACATGTTCGGCACCGCTTCGACTGGGCTTCGGCAGGCCTTCGACTACGCTTCGACTCGTACCCGAAGCGCAGTCGAACAACAGTCGAATCGTTCCCGAAGAAGAGGCGACGTTGGTACGACGCAGTGTCGAATGATCCTCAAACAAAACCCGAAGGCTGCTCGAAGAATCTGCTTTTTTTATTCGGTTTTGAGCGCTAATTTTACAGCGCTTTTTTAGCAGGATCGAAGTACCTTTAAAGTACATTTTTCCTTGTCTAATTTTCTTACGCAAATTTTGCGTAATTAGTACTATATCTGTGCTTAAGTAGTGCTTCACAGGTATTTGAAATATATAAGTTATATAGCCCTTAAAAAAGGCTAGTAATTGTAGGATATTCATAATTTTTTTGTTGGCGGTTATTTCGATAACCTACTGAAAAACTCAGCGACTTTCTTGCTCAATTCTAGATCTTTTCCGATGCGCTCTTCAGCTTCTGCTGACAGCTGCATTTTACGCAGGTCTATATGGCGATAATTGGCGACATTGTAGGCGATCAATACGCGATACAATGCAGTTGCAAATTCCTGCATTTCCTCATCTTTCAGGAGCCTATTCTCTCCTGAGCCACCATCAAGATACGTGCTCAATAGTTGCAGTATATTAGCAGAAACAGTCTCTAGCGCATAGTGATTCCAGAATGCTTCAATCTCCTTTATAGGGTTGTAATCGACCTTATGAACATCATAAATCATCCAGTCAAAAGCAAATTGTAGCGCTAAAATCCTTTTCATTTTTCAGTAAATCATCTGTAACCGAAAGTACATAGCATCCCCTCTCCGATCGAAATCAGCTTTTTATTGGGAGCCTGATGTCACTCAGTTCACATTTGTAATAATTAATTCATTCTGGAAGCCAGAGCGCGTTTGAATGAGGGGTCACAAGGTGTATAATATTGGCGTTACGCACTCCATGGCAAGAGAAGCCAAATCTTATTTGGCCAAACCAGCCGAGCTACTCGGGGGCAGTGATGATGTTTTTTGCTCTTTGCTTTTTGTTCATAACTCTTTTATTGGTAACGAGTCTTGTCGGTAGGTCGCCTAATGATAAATGTGGGACTGCACACCGTACCTGAAATAAAGTTTCTGACGCCTTACACACCACGGATTTACAGCAGTACCCACATCTATCTGTTATGCAAATATAGCATAAAAGTATAGACATGGGTGTTTAATCTGCTGTCTTGCGGTGTGGCGTCAGAAAATACAGGCACAAGACTCTTTGATTTAAACACCTAAACTATAGATGACTGATCTAATATTTTAATAAAACAAAGATAGTAAAGTGGTTTTAAAAAATCAAATTATTACATATAAACATGATACATATTTTTCTTTACCAACTTGGAAAATGGCAAAATCAGTTTTTATCTTTCCCATACAACTCTTCAGTATTAATGCTGTTAGACGTATAAGAATTCATTTCAATTTATCTGCTAGCCAGCTATCCAAAGGCATTGGAAAAAGTTCCAACTATATTGGGACAATGGAAAATGAACAGAATGAAGGAAGCTATAGTGACGAAGTTTTATCAGATATAATACTTTATATCAATAAATTTATCAGTGAAAATCCTAGCTTAGAACTAGAGTTTAAAGGGAAAAATCATTATACAATTTATGATTTATATCCTTCAGAAGTAGTAAGCAACGAAAAAGTAGCTAAAAAGGTCGATGCTATTCCTCCTGGATCTGGCCCAACTATTACTTTAAATGCCGTAATAGAAGCGACAGATTTTTTTAAAACTTCTCATACGTTAAAAGAAATTGTTGAAGAGTGTAATAGAGTTCAGAACAAGAATTGGGTTTCTCAAGATTTTACTCAGCCTTTGGAAAATGCAGTGAAAGGTAAAAATAAAAGACTCAAAGTAGTGCTTAAAGGCGACTTTAATACATACATCCTTATCGGTAAGCAAAAAAAGGATTAGTATATTTGCGGTGAAAGAAATGGCCAATTTTATGCTAGTTGATCTCAAATTTGAAATAATTAATATTACTGCCATGCCACGAATAGAGGTCGAAAAAATGCTAAATGTATTTCTTTTGAGGAAGAAAAAAGGTTATAGTCAATTCGAGCTTTCTTTTCTCATGGGTCAACGCGACTTTTATGTTCGTGACGCTGAAGATCCCACTCATACCTTAATTTACTCCATACCATTTAATAATATATTTCGTGAGATTTTCGATTGTAGCATAGAGCAAATAGTGCCCGATATCACTAACTCAGGATTTACAATCCAAATATCTGTAGCAAAGAGTGAATCTGACTTGGCTGTTTATAAAGCTGAAAAAATCCTCAAAGATGGCAGTATAGAACTTGTCGCTATCTTATCTGCTGAACCAAAAGATTTATTACTGGAATCCCCAAATATAGTTACAGAACAATCAGTTAAAGAATGGGTATTACAACAAATCTCCTCAGGATATTTTAGCGAACCTAAAAATGCCTTACAGATTCTCAAAGATTGTGAGAAAGAATTCGAGTCTCCAGTACGCCCATTATTTCTTGCAAATGCGCTAAAAGCTTGCAATGGAACAAAAGGAACCCCTAAGTTAACGAACAAGAAAAATGAGAATGGGAGGTTTGTTTATGGAATGAGTAAAATAGCTATTATTAAAAATATTGAATAATAATGGAATTCATTTATACAGACCAACAAGTACAAGATGTATCAGACTATCTTCAACTTTACATGAAGAAAAATAACATACCATTTCTAACAGCAGATGAATGTGCGCAAGCTTTATCTGATGCTAGTATTCTAACTAATACAAAAGGACCTAAACCGGGGTTCAATTTTCGAGAAATGCTTAGACAATGCCGAGATGGTGTTCTTAATATTCAGGTATGTGGTGCATACCAAAAGAAACCTGGGGCAAGATGGAAGATAAGTTATGTAGGTAACCACCAACAGAACTGACGTATAAAATGACAACTTCCTGCCCGCTTTGTGAAGGTGATTATATAATATTTGTATTTTTCTAGACATCCACATTGAAATGAATGCTTAAAAAGATTGCATATACCGGAGCATGCTGGTTCTTCCGCACTTTTGGTGGTAATACCATCATATTTGTCTTCAATTAGCGTTCATATTTTAATGAATGCATCAAAACTTGTTTTTTCGGACGATGGTGATAACTTTAGGATTATATCAGTAGATAACC